>JBOHDD010000036.1:0-2620 GCA_050699155.1 Nocardioidaceae bacterium | reverse complement strand
AACCCCAGGTCGTGGACGCCACGGTCCTGCCCGGACTCGGGACGGATGCCGGTCATGGGCGCGAATCTATCTTCCCTAAGGTTGGGTCCGTGCCTGGAGTCCCGCCTGCCCGCTATGCCTACCTCGGACCCGAGGGAACCTTCACCGAGACTGCCCTGCGTTCGCTGCCCGCCGCTTCGCGTGCCGAGCTGTGGCCGTGTGCCACCGTCCCGGCCGCGCTCGACCTGGTCCGCGACGGCGAGGCCGACGGCGCCGTCGTACCGATCGAGAGCTCCGTGGAGGGGTCGATCTCGGTGACCCTGGACGAGCTCGCCGTCGGCGACCCGCTGATGATCACCCGGGAGATGACGGTGCCGGTGCAGTTCGCCCTGCTCGGCCGACCCGGACGCGACGAGTTCTCCACCCGCACCGTCATCACCCACCCCGCCGCGGCCGCGCAGTGCCGGCGGTGGCTGGCAACCCACCTGCCGCACGCCGAGGTCACGCACGCGTCGTCGACGGCGCTGGCCGCGCAGATGGTGGCCGAGCCCGGCTCTGTGTACGACGCCGCGATCGCCGCGCCGCTGGCGGCCGAGAGGTACCGGCTCGCGGTGCTGGCACACGGCATCGCCGACCAGACCGACGCGGTCACCCGGTTCGTGCTGGTGTCGAGGCCGGCGCCGCCGCCGGCGCCGACCGGGGCGGACAAGACATCGCTGGTCGCCTACATCGGCGACGACCACCCCGGTGCGTTGCTGGAGGTGCTGGAGGAGTTCTCCGTGCGCGGGGTCAACCTGACCCGGATCGAGTCCCGGCCCACGGGTGCGGCACTGGGCCGCTACTGCTTCTCCATCGACGCGGAGGGCCACATCGGCGAGCAGCGGGTGGGGGAGGCCCTGATGGGTCTGCGACGGGTGTGCCCGGACGTGCGCTTCCTCGGCTCCTACCCCCGTGTCGACAAGATGGCGCCGGTGATCCGTGAGGGCACCAGTGACACCGACTTCCGGCACGCCGCTGCCTGGTTGTCCCGGCTACGCGATGGGCGGATCTGAGCGACTACGCTCGCGACCCATGGAAGCCGTCTCCGTCTGGTTGTCGGCGGCCGCGCTGCTGCTGGCCGTCGTGGGGGTGGTGCTCGCTGTCCTCGCGCTGCGGCGTGCGCAGCGGGTGGCGCAGTACCAACGCCGTAGGCGCGGGCGAGTGGCCGACTCCGCGCTGCCCCCCGACGTACGCGGTCTCCGTGCGGAGGTGGAGGCCCTCCGGCTGGAGAACAGCGAGGCGCTGCGACACCTCTCGGTGGTCCGTTACGACGCCTTCGGCGACATGGGCGGGCACCTGTCGTGGACAGCGGCGCTGCTCGACGACGGGGGAAACGGCCTCGTGCTGACCTCGATCCACGGGCGGAGCGAGTCGCGCACCTACGCCAAGAACGTCGTGGAGTGGTCGAGCGACCAGACACTCTCCCCCGAAGAGTCCGAGGCGATCAGCGCCGCTCGTGAGCAGCCCGCCTGACCCCTGCTGACGTTTCGCCCTGCTGGGGAGCCCTGGCACGATCGCGGTTCGTCGCAGGGGTCCCCAGCACCGCTAGGTTCGTCTCCGGGGACCCCCGCGACGTTCGGGGTGGGCACCAGGTATCCCCGGTACGGCGGACAGCGGCGGCAGCGGGCTGGAGGTCTGGTCAGCGGGGCACGCGTACCAGGAGTACTCCGGGTTCGATGGTCGCAGTGACCTCGGTGCCCGACCCGCAGCCGTCGCCGTCCATCTGCCGTGGCGTTGGGTGCTCGGCGCGGACCACCACGTGCCTTCCGGTCCTGCGGTCGAGCCGCTCGTCGGTGAGCCGGCGCCGGCTGATCACCCGCACGAGGACCCTGACCCAGGTCAGGACCCGTCGCGGCGCCACCACCACCACGTCGAGGAGCCCGTCGTCGGGCGCGGCGTCGGGGAGCAGCGGGATGCCGCCGGTGATCGTGCCGACGTTGCCGATCACGACCGTCCGGGCGCGGTACTTCACCGCCGGCTCGCCGTCGACGGAGATCTCCACCTTGACCGCCGGGTCCCGGAAGTGCCGCAGCCCCGCGAGGACGTACGCCGGCCAGCCGACCCGCTTCTTCAGCTGGTCGGGCGCACCCTGCATGATGGCGGCGTCGAGCCCGAGGCCACCCATCACCGCGAAGTGGTCGGTGTCCATCCCGTCGCCGGACATCCGGACCAGGTCGATGGCGCGGTCCTGGCCGGTCAGGACGACCTCGAGCGCGGTGTCCATCTGCAGCGGCAGGGACAGGTTGCGGGCGAGCAGGTTGCCGGTACCGGCCGGCAGGATCCCGAGGGCGACGCCGGTTCGCGCCAGCTCCGAGGCCACCACCCGGACGGTGCCGTCACCGCCGGCGGCGATGACGACGTCGGCGCCCGCGGTCAGCGCCGCGTGGGTCATTGCTCGCCCGGCGTCGTCGATCGACGTCTCGAACCACAGCGGCGTGTCCCAGCCGGCCCGCTCGGCGGCCTCGTTGACCATCCGCCGGAAGGTCCTGGGGTCGGGCACCTTGATCGGGTTCAGCACGACGGCGAGCCGGGACTTCCGCGAGGTCGTGGCCGACGTCCGCGCCGCGTGCAGACGCTGCTGCCGCCGCCCGGTCCCCAGCGC
>JBOHDD010000035.1:0-5961 GCA_050699155.1 Nocardioidaceae bacterium | reverse complement strand
CGCACCCGGAGGTCCACCGGCTGACCGAGCGCGAGCGCGAGATCGTGGGCTGGGTCGCGACCGGCCGCTCCAACGACGAGATCGCCGCCGAGCTGGTGGTGAGTCCCGCGACCGTACGCACCCATGTAGGTCGTGCGATGGTCAAGCTGCATGCACGTGACCGCGCGCAGCTGGTCGTCTTCGCCGTGCAGTCGGGGCTCACCGTCGAGGCCTGACACCGCCGTCGGGTCGATGTCGGGCGGATAGCATGCTCATAGCCACCCGTCGTACCCACATCACCTGGAGAAGCTCGTGCAGATCGCGTTCTCGGGCCGAGAGCCGACCATCGCAGCCGGCGCCTGGGTCGCGCCCAATGCCACCCTGGTGGGTGCCGTGACACTCGAGCCCGAGGTCAGCATCTGGTACGGCGCCGTCCTGCGCGGGGACGGTGACAGCATCACCGTGGGCACCGGAAGCAACGTCCAGGACGGCTGCGTCCTGCACGCAGACCCGGGCTTTCCGCTGCGCACCGGTGCCGACGTCTCGATCGGGCACAACGCGGTCGTGCACGGCTGCCTGGTCGAGGACGGTGTGCTGATCGGGATGTCCGCAGTCGTGATGAACGGCGCGCGCATCGGTCAGGGGTCACTGGTGGCGGCCGGCTCGGTGGTGCTCGAAGGGTCCGACATCCCGCCGGGCTCGCTGGTGGCCGGAGTGCCGGCCAAGGTCCGCCGCGACCTCACCGAGGACGAGATGCGGGGCCTTCGGGACACCGCCGACCGATACCGGCGGCGACGCCTGGCATACGCCGAGACGTCGACGGGCTGACCGTCGGGCAGGAGGGCGACAGGCTCGGCCCGCAGGTCAACCGCGGGGCATCTCGGTGAGTACGTCGACGAGGTCGCGGACGTCGTCCACCTCGTACGCCGGATGCGGGCCCTCGGGGTCGATGTCGTGTCCGGGTCGGCGCAGCCGGACCGTCGTACAGCCGGCCTCGAGCGCCCCTCGTACGTCGCGGGCGGAGCTCGCCACGTGCACGATCGCCGCAAGCCGGTCAGCCGCCCTGGTGTAGATCCGCGGATCCGGCTTGTAGACCTGCAGACGCTGTGACGTCATCGCCAGCGTGTGGTCGACGAGCGAGGCGGCGCGTGTGCCGCCGAGGATGTGGTCGTCGACGTTGGACAGCAGCCCGATCCGGTGTCCGGCCACCTTGCCACCCGCGGCGACCCACTCCGGAAGCGTGCACGCGACATCGGGCCACAGAGGCCAGTCAGTCATCGAACGGATCAGCGCGCCGGTGTCACGGGCGGCGGTCCCGCGGAGGTCCAGGGCACTGTAGGTCGCGGTGAGGGCCTTCGCGGCCAGCGCGGCATACGGGACCCAGCCGTCACAGTCGCGCTGCGCTGCCTTGTTGCGCATGTCCCAGTCGTCGTAGACGGTCTCACCGTCGACCGGCCAGCCACGGGCACGGCCGATCTCGGCGAACGCCGCCGCGCCGCCGCGGCGCGAGTCCAGCAGGGCGCTGAACAGGTCGAACGTCACGACCGGTTGCCGGGAGGTCATGTCTTGACCACGACGCTGCGCAGCAGCTCGAGCGGGTGCCTGGCCGCACGGGCGGTGCCGTGGTGGATCTGCTGTCGGCAGGACACCCCGGTCGCCGCGAGCACGGTGTCGGCCGGCTCCTGCCTGACGGCGGGGAACAGCCGGTCCCCACCGACGGTCATCGACACGTCATAGTGCTCTGCCTCGAAGCCGAACGAGCCCGCCATGCCGCAGCAACCCGCGTCGAGCTCGTCGACCTCCGCCCCAGGGATTCGGCGGAGCAGGGCAACGGTGGCGGACGTGCCGACGGCGGCCTTCTGGTGACAGTGGCCGTGGTACAGGATCTTCCGTCCGCTGAGCCACGACTCCGCGGCGAGACCAAGCCTCCTGTGTCGACCGCCGCTGCGAGCAGCTCCTCGACCTGCTGCACCCGGCCGGCCACGTCGCACACGTTCGGGTCGCCGGGGAGCAGCGTCCGGTGCTCGTCCTGCAACGTGTGCACGCAGGACGGCTCGCAGCCCACGATCGGTGAGCCGGGATCGCCCGCACGTGCCAGTGTGGCCGCGAGGTCGGCGGCCTTGGTCCTGGCATCGACGAGCAGTCCCTTGGACAGGCTGGAGCGGCCGCAGCAGCCGTTGCCCTGCATACTCACGTTCCAGCCGGCGAGCTCGAGCATCTCGATCGCGGCCCGCCCGATCTCGGGCTCGGTGAAGGTGGTGAACGAGTCGGCAAGGAAGGTGAGCGAACCCTGGGTCCCGGTCGGGGGTCCTGCCGGCCGATCCGCGAACCAGCGCAGCAGCGTCCGACGCTGGAACTGCGGCAGCGGCCGCCGAGCGGTTATCCCGAACGCACGCTGCATCGCCCGTCGTACCGGCGCCGCCCGGCCGGGAAGGTTCGACAACGGCGCCGCGGCGGCGCCGTACCGGTTCAACGTGCGGATCGAGCCGAAGACGCGACTGCGCAGGGGAACGCCGTGCCTGTCGTGACGGTGCGAGAGCGCCTCGGCCTTCAGTGCGGAGATGTCGACACCGAGGGGACACTCGCTCTGGCAGGCCTTGCACATCAGGCACAGGTCGAGGATCTCGTGCAACCGGCTGTCGCCGAGGGCCTCCGCCGGGTCCGGCTCGCTGAGCGCCTTCACCAGCGCGTTCGCGCGGCCACGCGTGGAGTGCTCCTCCTGGTGGGTCGCGATGTACGACGGGCACATCGCACCGGGGGAGCTCTTGCGGCAGAGCCCGATGTTCATACACCGGTCGGCGGCACCGCGCATCCCGCCGACCACCTCGAAGTCCAGCCGGGTGCGCAGCGCTCCAGCGGGCGGCATCGCCGCATCCCGCAGGTTCTCGGTCATCGGCGGTGCGTCGACGATCTTGCCGGGGTTCATGTGGCCGCCGGGGTCGAAGAGCCGCTTGACCTCGCGCATGGTGTCGTACAGCTCGTCGCCGAAGATCTCACGGTTGAACTCACTGCGGGCGAGACCGTCGCCGTGCTCGCTGGAGTTGACGCCGCCGTACTCCCGGACCAGGTCCTTGACCTCGACCGCGACGGCGCGCATCCGGTCCACCTCGGCGGGGTCGCCGAGGTCCACGAACGGCCTGATGTGGAGGCAGCCGACCGAACAGTGCCCGTAGAAGCCGGCGGTCAGCCGGTGCCGCTCGAGCACCTCGGCGAACCGTCGGATGTAGGCCTCCAGGCGGTCCGGCGGGACGGCGGTGTCCTCGACGAACGCCAGCGGCCGGCGGGTGCCGACGCTGGCGGCCATCAGCAGGCCGAGGCTGGACTTGCGCACCTTCAGCAGGGCCGCCTGCTGCGCCGGGTCGACGGCCCGCGGGGTGTGGTAGCCGTGCCCATGCGATCCCCAGAGCTCGTCGAGCTCGTCGAGGCGGCCGGTGAGCGCCTGCTCGTCGTCGCCGGTGAACGAGACGAACAGCAGAGCGGCGGGGTCGCCGTGCAGGCTGTTGGCGAGATCGGCATACTCGATCTTGCGGCGGGACAGCTCGAGGATCGTGTTGTCCATCATCTCGACCTGTGCAGGGTCGAGGGACAGCGCGTCCGTGGTGGCCGCGATCGCCTCCGGCACCGATGTGAAGTGTCCGACTGCGAACACGGTGCGCTCGGGCTTCGGCACGAGGTCGACGACCGCCGTGGTCGCCACGACGAGGGTGCCCTCGGCGCCGACCACGAACTTCGCCAGGTCGAAGGGTGAGTCGTCGTCGGCCAGCCGGTCCAGGCGGTAGCCGCATGCACGGCGCCAGAACGGTGGGAAGTCCTCGGCGATCGCGCGCGAGCTCCCCTCGACGATCTGCGGGAGCCGTCGGTAGAGCTGACCCTCGAGCGTGCGTTGCTGGGCGCGGCGAGCCCGCTCGTCCTCGTCGACCGGTTCGAACCTTGCCTGCGAACCGTCCGACAGCACGACGTCGAGTGCGCGGACATGGTCGATGGTCATGCCGTACCGGACGCTGCCGCTGCCCGCGGAGTTGTTGCCGATCATCCCGCCGATGGTCGCGCGGTTGCTGGTGGAGGTGTCCGGGCCGAACATCAGGCCATGGGGTGCGGCGGCCGCGTTGAGCGCGTCCTGGACGACGCCGGCCTCGACGACCGCCGTACACGCGTGGGGGTCGATGTCGATGATGCGGTCCATGTAGCGCGAGCAGTCGATGACGACGCCCGGACCGACCGTCTGGCCGGCGAGGCTGGTGCCGGCGCCGCGCGGTACGACGGGGACCCCGCATGCTGCAGCCGCTGTCACCGTCGCCGCGACGTCCGTGGAGTGCTTGGGGAAGACCACGCCGAGTGGCTTGACGGCGTACATGCTGGCGTCGCGCGAGAACAGGTGGCGGGAGTACTCGTCGAAGCAGACGTCGCCCTCGAGGTCACGTCGGAGCACCTTCTCGAGCTCGGTGCCGCTCACTCGACCCCCAACCGCTCCAGCGCGCGTTCGAGCCCCGAAGGATCGATGGGGACACCCGCTGCACGCAGGCTCATCTGCACACCGGCGAGGGTGCCGGCCAGGGTCAGGTCGTTGAAGTGCCCGAGGTGACCGATCCGGAACACCCGGCCGCTGAGCTTGCCCAACCCCGCACCGAGCGACATGTCGTAGTGCTGCAGGGCGATCTCGCGGACTGCGTCGGCGTCGTACCCCTCGGACATGAGGACGGCGGTCAGCGACCCGGAGTGCTCGCGTTCGTCTGCGCAGAGCACCTCCAGACCCCAGCCGTGGACGGCGGCCCGCGTCGCCTCCGCATGCCGCTGGTGTCGTGAGTACACCTGCGGGAGGCCTTCGTCGTGCAGCATGTGGAGTGCGCACCGCAGACCGTAGAGCAGGTTGGTGGCGGGGGTGTACGGGAAGAAGCCCTTGGCGTTGGCGTCGATGATCGGCTGCCAGTCCCAGTAGGACCGGGGCGATCGCGCCGTCCGCGACGCGGCCATGGCCTTGTCGCTGACGGCGTTGAAGCCGAGCCCCGGCGGCAGCATGAGGCCCTTCTGCGATCCGGAGACCGTGACGTCGACCCCCCACTCGTCATGCCGGTAGTCGATGGACGCCAGCGACGAGATGGTGTCGACCAGCAGGAGTGCCGGGTGCGTGGCTGCGTCGATGGCTGCCCGGACCTCCGGGATGCGGCTGGTGACACCGGTAGACGTCTCGTTGTGCACCACGCACACGGCCTTGATCCGGTGCGCCGTGTCGGCGGTGAGGCGCTCGGCCACGACGTCCGGGTCGACGCCGTGCCGCCAGTCGCCGGGTACGAGGTCGACCTCGAGGCCGAGAGTGGACGCCATCGCCTGCCACAGGGTGGCGAAGTGACCGGTCTCGAACGCGAGCACGCGGTCACCCGGACTGAGCGTGTTGACCAGCGCCGCCTCCCAGGCACCGGTCCCCGAGCTCGGGTAGATCACCACCGGCGACTCCGTACCGAAGACCGGTTTGAGAGCTTCGAGCACCTCCAGTGTCAGCCGCGCGAACTCGGGGCCGCGGTGGTCGATCGTGGGCGCCGCCATCGCCCGAAGGACCCGGTCCGGGACGTTCGTCGGGCCAGGGATCTGCAGGAAGTGGCGGCCGGTGGTGGCGTTCACGCGATGTCCTCTCACGACGTGATTTCCGTGATGTGGAGTCTTTCTACTCCAGCAGACAGGGCAAGTCGAGAGTCACCGCCCTTGACGGACGGCATTCGCGGCTGCTGATATGCATGTGATCATCGCCACATTCCGTATTGCGGAGAACTGCTCCACCCGGAGGAATGACCATGTCCGTCGAGATCCTGTCCAGCCTCGTACTGGTGGCGATCTTCGTGATCGCCACCACCCTCGGAGTCCACATGGGGGCGCTGGCCATCACCGCCGCGTTCATCGTCGGTGTCTTCGTCGTCGGGATGGAGGCCGACGACGTGGCCGCGGGGTTCCCCGGCGACCTGTTCATCATCCTCGCCGGGGTCACGTTCC
>JBOHDD010000034.1:0-4964 GCA_050699155.1 Nocardioidaceae bacterium | reverse complement strand
ACCGAGGGTCCGCCCCTGCCCGGCCGGCACCTGCGCGACGAGCGTCTGCTGGGCACGGGAGTGGGTGCGCTCGAGCACCGTCCCGTCGGGCGCGACGACGGCGCTGATCCCGGTCGTGGCCGCGACCGCGACCGCGCGGCCGGTCTCGATCGCCCGCAACCGGGTGATGCTCCACTGCTGCTCGAGCTGTCCGGTGCCGAGGTAGAAGGCGTTGTTGGTCTGCACCGCCAGCAGGTCCACGCCCGCGCGGGCGACGTCGCGGATGGCGGCGTCATAGGCGACCTCGAAACACATCACCGCACCGACCGTGACCGACCCGGCGTCGAGCACCCCCGGTCGCCGGCCGGGAGCGAAGTCACGCGGGGTCTCTTCCTCGATCAGCGGGACAAGACCGGTCAGCAACGGCCGGAACGGAACAAACTCGCCGAAGGGCACCAGCCGTCGTTTGGCGTAGCGCTGCGCCGGCCCGCTACCCGGGCGCCAGAGGATGCCGGTGCCCTGCACCCGCTCGGGACCCGGCCCGACGGTGACCGCGCCGACCACGACCGGGGACCCGACCTCGTCGACGGCCCGCTGGACGAGGGCACGGGCACCCGCGTCGCGCAGCGGGTCGATGTCACTGGCGTTCTCCGGCCAGATGACCAGGTCGGGTGCAGGAGCCTCTCCGGCTTCGACGTCGCTGGCGAGCTCCCGGGTGGCCGCCACGTGGTTCTGCAGTGTCACGCGTGGGCGGGAGAACGACTCCAGGCCCGAGCCGGGCACGTTGCCCTGCACAACGGCCACCGTCACCTCCCGGCCGGGCGGGCCCTCCAGCCCGACCGGAAGCAGCACCGACCCACCCACCAGTGCAACGAAGACGACGACGGCCAGGGCGGCGCCGGCCCGGTGGCTCACCACCGCGGCTGCGAGCAGTGTGCAGGCCAGCGCGACGACCAGGGTCAGCCCGCCCTCCCCCAGGTAGCGCGCCCAGGTCACGACGGGAGTGTCGACCACGGCCGTACCCAGGCGGCCCCAGGGCAGCCCGCCGAACGGGACGTTGCCGCGCAGCAGCTCGGTCCCCACCCAGCAGCAGGCACCCCACACCGGCCAGCCCGGCAGCCGGGAGGTCGACGCCAGCGCTGCGCCCAGCAACGCGAAGAACGGCATCTCCGTCACAGCGATGGCCAGCTGCAGACCGGGGACGATGACCTGCAGCCACCACATGCACACCAGGACGAAGCCGAAGCCGAACGCGCCGCCGACGAGGGCTCCGGTGCCTGCCGAGGCGTCTCGGCAGAGCAGCGCGAGCCCGGCGACCGCGACCACGGTGAGCGGCCACCACGACACCGGCGGCATGGCGAGGGCGAGGCAGATGCCCAGGACGAGGGCGGCGACGCACCGGACGGAGCGAGATGACGCGCGCCCGGTCAGCCTCACGTGTCTCCTTCGTCGTCCGGCGTAGACCGTACAACGCGCAGGAGGCCCACCGAGTGCCGCAGGGTCCGGGCACGGAGAGAGCCCGAAACCCTTCGGACCGAACGACCACACACTGGCGGTGTGCGATGCGTCCGTTGTCTACTGGGCGTCGGGCTCAGTCCGAGTCTCACCCCACCCCGTCGGGCCCGCGCCGGGTGATCCGCGAGGGCATGAAACCTGGTGCTCGCTCCAGCCTGCACGGTCACTGTCGACGCTTGCCCGCAGTTGCGGCCTGCTCGGTGGACCCGTGCACTTTCCCTTTCTTCGCGCGTCCGTGTCAACACCGGCCTGACCTGGGAGGATGACCCGTTTTCGCAGGTCAGGAACGGGAACCGACGGCAGAAGTTTTCCGGCAATTTGCTCACCGATCGGCGTGTCGTTGGTTGACACGCCGCGACGACGCGTTCACGGACCGTCGTCATCCGGTGTCGGAACCACGACGGTGCCCCGCGCGGTCACCGCGACCAGGGGTGGGTCGAGCACACCGGCCGCGGACGCGGAGACCTCCGGCCGTCCGCGGCACGTCACCTGCGCGACCAGGTCGAGGTCGCGGCTGCGGGTGCCGATGCGCGACACGGTGGCGACGATCTCGAGCACGTCGCCGGCGCGGACGGGCTGGTGGAACTGCACGTCGGCGTACGACGCGAACAGGCCCTCGTCCCCGTCGGTGCGGATGCACACCTCGGTGGCGACGTCGCCGAACAACGCGAGCACATGGGCACCGTCGACCAGGTCGCCGGCGTAGTGCGCGTGCGAGTAGGGGACATAGCGGCAGTGGGTGACGCTCAACCCGAGCCGTGCGTCGTGTCCGTTCTCGTCACCGGTGTGCTGGGTCATGCGGACTCCTGCTCCTTCGCCACGGCGTTGACGTTGCGCGCCCGTCCAGAGTGCACCAGCGCATCGACGAGGAAGCTGGCGACCTCGCCCGGCGTCGTACCCCGGGTGAACACCCGGTCGACACCGAGGTCCCCAGCCATCGACTCCGCGAACCGAGGGCCACCGATCACGAGCGCCGGCACGCGGTCGCTGGGATACGCCTCCCGGAATGCCGCCGACATCTCCTTGGTGTTGAAGATGTGCGCGTCGCGCTGTGTTACGACCTGGCTGACGAGTACGGCGTCGGCGCGCTCCTCGCGGGCGCGCGCCACCAGCTGGGGCACCGACACCTGGGCACCGAGGTTCACCACCCGCAGCTCGCGGTAGTACTCCAGACCCTTCTCCCCGGCGAAGCCCTTGATGTTCAGGATCGCGTCGATGCCCACCGTGTGCGCGTCGGTACCGATGCAGCCGCCGACGACCACCAGCCGGCGGCGCAGGCCGCGGCGGACCGCGAGGTTGACCTCCTTCGGGGACAGCAGCGGGTAGTCCCGCTCGACGACCTCGACCTTGTCGAGGTCGACGAGGTGGCTCACCTGGCCGTAGACCACGAAGAAGGTGTGCGTCTCCCCCAGCGGCTTGGCGTGCACGACCATCGCGGGGTCGATGCCCATCTTGTTCGCCAGCTGTGCCGCCGCACCCTCGGCTCGCCTGCCGTGCGGGACCGGCAGCGTGAACGAGACCTGCACCATGCCGTCACCGGTGGTGTCGCCGTACGGCCGGACGATCGTCGTGTCACTCATCGCCTCCCCCTCCTTGCGTCCGTCGTACCGTGCGCTACTGCGCTCCCCCTGCCGGACGCAACGCCCGCATCGAGCAGGTCGGCGGCGGGGTTCTCGTAGTCGTCGGCCTTCCGGGCGACCCCCTCGAGGCCCCTGCCGCCGTCGGCGGGCCGCCGCATCAGGCCGAAGGTGCCGTCGGCGATCGCCTCGAGAAGCCCGGACCTGTACGTGCGGTCGCCCGGGTGGGCCAGGATCTGTTCCAGCAGGTCGACGGCCTCCCCGAGCACCTGGTGCGCCCGCCGGGCGATGAACCCGTCGGGTGCGGGCTGGAAGTCCTCGTGCAGTCCGCCGGCCGCGTCGATCACGTAGCGCACGTTCTGCAGGGCGAGGTCGCGGTCGGACAGCCACGGGGTCACGACCGCCTCGGTCATCATCCCCACCAAGAGGATGTCCTGGCCCGTCATCGCACCGGCCAGGTTGAAGAACCCGTCCAGCAGGTAGCCGCGGAAGACGTCGCCGGTCATGTGCCGCGTCGGCGGCATCCACTTCAGCGGCGCCCTGGGGAACAGCTGTCGCGCCAGCAGCGCATGTGCCAGCTCCATCCGGAAGCTCTCCGGCACACCTGGGTCGATCTCGAACGCGTGGCCGAGCCCGAGCTGCCAGTCCTCGAGCCCGGCCTCCTTCGCGAAGTACTCGTTCAGCAGCTGGCTGACGGTCACGGTGTGCGCGGCCTCGACGGCGTCCGCGGTGGTGAGGTAGTTGTCCTCGCCGGTGTTGATGATGATGCCGGCGCGAGCGTGCACCTGCCGGCTGAACCGCTGGTCGACGAAGGTGCGGATGGGGTTGATGTCGCGGAACAGGATGCCGTACATCGAGTCGTTGAGCATCATGTCCAGGCGCTGCATCCCGGCCAGGGTCGCGATCTCGGGCATGCACAGCCCAGAGGCATAGTTGGTCAGCCGCACGTAGCGCCCGAGCTCCGCGCTGGTCTCGTCGAGGGCGGCGCGCATCAGCCGGAAGTTCTCCTGGGTGGCGTAGGTGCCGGCGAACCCCTCGCGGGTCGCACCCTCGGGCACGTAGTCCAGCAGCGACTGTCCGGTGGACCGGATCACCGCGATCACGTCGGCGCCCGCACGGGCCGCGGCCTGTGCCTGCGGGATGTCCTCGAAGATGTCGCCGGTCGCGACGATGAGGTAGATCCACGGCTTGCGTGGCGCGTCGCCCCATCGGCGGATCAGCCGCTCACGCTCACGCCGGCGTACGTCGATCCGCCGCACGCCGGCGCGAACCGCCTTGCGGGCCGACGTCCGGGCACGGACCCTGTCCTGGCCCTCGGGTACCCGGAACCGCACCGAGCCGGTGGCGGCCTTGTGGGCAAGCGTCGACAGGTCACCGGCGTCGCCGCGCACCAGAGCGTCCCAGACCGGGAGCGCGACCCCGTGCTCGAGCCCGACGTCGCCGCGGACCGCGTCGAGCAGCCGGTTGGCCCACGGGATGCCGTCGGAGTCGGCGCCCTCCAGTCCCGCCAGCCGCAGTGTGGCCCGCTCGACGGAGACCGTGGTGTGCTCCTTCGCGAGCCGCACGATCGGCCGCCCGGCACGGCGGGCCAGGGTGCGTGCCCTGCGGACGGTGGTGGGGTCCAGGTCGAGCCTGGGCCGTTGCCTGGTCATGACTCGGTGTCCTCGCGCTCGAAGATGAGACGTCCCTCGACATAGGTGCGACGGCACCGCGGAAGGTCTGCGTCGGGTTGCAGGGAGGGCAGCACCGGGACCCCGGCGCGCGGGTCGGTGGACCAGGCGGCCACCCGCGGGTCCGGTGTCTGCACGGTCAGCTCGCCGGGCACGTCCCAGACCGCGAGCGTGGCCGCGCCGCCCGGCGCCAGCACGCCCTCGCCGTCGCGGCGTACGGCAC
>JBOHDD010000033.1:0-5408 GCA_050699155.1 Nocardioidaceae bacterium | reverse complement strand
CCTGCGAGCTCGCCGACTGCGACCAGGAGCTGGCGGCGTTGTCGGCGGCGTCCGAGGGCGCCGACGCGGCCATCGCCGCCGCCAGACTGACCTCCTTACGGCAGGAGCTCCACCAGGCCGAAGCCACCGCCGGCCAGGTGGTCGCGCTGGCCGACAGTCTGGGCGAGCTGGAGCGTACGACGGCGAACACACGACGCCACTGCCAACAGCTCGCCACGTCCGTTGGGCAGCTCACCGAGCGGTGCACACTGCTCACCGGTCGGCGGGACCAGCTCGTCCGGGAGCTCGCAGCCGTGGTCGGCGAGGACCGGACGCTGACCGAGGCGCTGCAGGCATCTCGCCACCGGATAGACCTGCTCGAGCGGCTGCTGGAGTCCATACGTGACCATCAGGGGGCCCTCCGCGACGGCGAACGCTCCGCCCAACGGCTGGCCGAGGCCGTCGCCGATGCCGGTTTCCCCGACGCCGACGCGGCCCGGGCGGCGGTGATGTCCCGCACCGACATCAGCAACGCCGAGACGCTGCTGCGGCGTCGGGCCGACCAGGAGGCCCAGGTGCGGTCCGTGCTCGACGACCCCCAGGTGGTCGACGCAGCCGCAGCGGCCGCCGTCGACCTGACCGGGGTCACCGCGCGGCTCGAGCAGGCCCAGCGCGAGCGGGACCAGGCGGTCACGAACGAGCAGACGTTCGACCGCAGGGCACGTCGCCTGGACACCCTCCACGACTCGCTGGGGCAGGCACTCACCGAATGGCGGCCGGTACGCGACAGCCTCGGCGTCGCCGAGCGGATGGCCGCGCTGTGCGCCGGTACCTCCGTGGACAACCGGCACCGGATGCGGCTGTCGGCGTTCGTGCTCGCGGCACGCCTCGGGCAGGTGGTCGCGGCCGCCAACGCCCGGCTGCTCCGGATGACCAGTGGTCGCTACACCCTGCAGCACTCAGTCGCCAGGGGGGTCGGCGACAAACGCGGAGGGCTGGGGCTACAGGTGCACGACGGCTGGACGGGTGAGTCCCGCGACCCGGCGACCCTGTCGGGCGGCGAGACATTCCTGGCCTCCCTCGCCCTGGCGCTCGGCCTTGCCGACGTCGTGACCCACGAGTCCGGTGGCACCGAGATCCGCACCCTCTTCGTCGACGAGGGATTCGGGTCCCTGGACCCCGAGACCCTCGACGACGTGATGGACGTCCTCGACCAGCTCCGCAGCGGTGGTCGTGCGGTCGGCATCGTCAGCCACGTGGTCGACCTCCGTGCACGTGTTCCCGCACAGATGCACGTGCACAAGGCCCGCGACGGATCCTCGCTGAGCCACGCGTGAGCGACGATGCGATGCCCGTCCCTCCTCTTGCCGTCATCGACATCGACGGCGTGCTGGCCGACGTACGCCATCGGCTGCACCACGTCGCGCACCCCCCCAAGGACTGGGACGCCTTCTTCGCAGCGGCCGGCTCCGACGCAGTGCTCGACGAGGGGCGCGCGGTCGCCGAGCGGCTGGACGAGGACCACGAGTTGGTCTATCTGTCCGGACGTCCGGAACGCTGTCGCCGCGACACCGTGGCCTGGCTGCGACGCCACTCCCTCCCTGACGGCCGGGTGCTGCTTCGCCCGGAGGGAGACCGACGGCCGGCCCGGCTGTTCAAGCTCGACCGGCTTTGCGACCTCGCGACCGGCAGAGAGGTCGGGGTGCTGGTCGACGACGACCCGGCCGTGTGCGATGCTGCCCGGCGGCGCGGCTTCGTCGTCTTCGAGGCGACCTGGATGCGACAGCCGCCCGGCCTCTACGAGGCACAGGAAGAAGAAGGACGCACCTGATCACGGTTTGGGAAAGGACCTCCTTTCCGACATGCCTCGGGTGTGGAAAGAACCCACACGGGGAATAAGTTACTGTGCACAATGGTCTAGTGACCTAGATCACCCTCGGGGGTGAGACCGTCGACCGGCGGGGTCACCCACGAAGGCACGCACGCACCGGAGGAACTGATGTGCCCGCACTCTCCTGCCTGCCCTGCGGCAGATGCGCCTGACCGCGAGGCCGCGCACACGGTCGCCACACATCCCGAGCAGGGATGGAGCCTTCTCTGCAACGGCATCGTCCTGTTCGAGGACACCGGCGAGCTGCTGCCCAACGGGCAGGTCATCGCACCCCACCGGCCCACCGACGTGCACCCCGAGGCTTTCGGAGTCCTCGCCACCTGACAGGCCCATGTCGTCGGCGTGAGCCGTGATGCGACGTAGAGTCGCCCTCATGCCCTCGACGCAACCGATCGATCCCACCTTCACCGATCTTCCGCTCCGACGGCTCGCGGACGCAGCCCTGCAACGCGCCAAGGACTTCGGCGTGGACCATGCCGACTTCCGTCTCGAGCGGATCCGCTCCCAGGACCTCTCCCTCCGTGACGCCGCCCTGCAGGGTGCGACCGATCTCGAGCAGCTCGGCTTCGCCGTCCGGGTGGTGCTCGACGGCACCTGGGGGTTCGCCTCGACCGACGTGCTCACCAAGGAGTCGGCGGTGCGGGCCGCGGAGGAGGCGATCCGGGTCGCGCAGGTCGCCAAGCCGATCAACTCCGAGCGGATCGTGCTCGCCGACGAGCCTGTGCATGCCGACGTCACCTGGGTGTCGTCGTACGACGTGGACCCGTTCACCGTCGCACTCGCGGACAAGGTCGACCGACTCGCCGGCTGGAGCGCGCAGCTCATGCGGCACCCGGCTGTCGCCCATGTCAGCGCCGGGCTGCGTCAGGTGCTGGAGAACAAGTTCTACGCCGACCTGGCCGGCACCGTCACGACCCAGCAGCGGGTCAGGCTGCATCCGGAACTGGAGGCGTTCGGTGTCGACGAGGCGTCGGGACGGTTCGACTCCATGCGGACGCTGGCGCCGCCCGTCGGCCGGGGGTACGAGTACCTGGACGGCACCGGCTGGGACTGGCAGGCAGAGCTCGACGTCCTGCCGACGCACCTGGCCGACAAGCTGGCCGCGCCATCGGTCGAGCCGGGCAGCTACGACCTCGTCGTGGACCCCTCGAACCTGTGGTTGACGATCCACGAGTCGATCGGACACGCCACCGAGCTCGACCGTGCCCTCGGCTACGAAGCCAACTACGCGGGTACGTCGTTCGCGACCGTGGACCAGCTGGGGTGGCTGCGGTACGGTTCGCCGGCGCTGAACGTCACCGGGGACCGCACGGTGGAGCACGGCCTCGCGTCCATCGGGTACGACGACGAGGGCACGCAGACGCAGACCTGGGACCTGGTCGAGGACGGCGTACTGGTCGGGTACCAGCTGGACCGCAGGATGGCCCCGATGCTCGGTCTGGAGCGCTCCAACGGTTGCGCCTTCGCAGACTCCCCCAGCCACATCCCGATCCAGCGGATGGCCAACGTGTCCATCAAGCCCGGTGAGGACGACACGTCCACCGAGGACCTGATCGGCGGCGTCGAGCGGGGCATCTACGTGGTCGGTAACAAGTCGTGGTCGATCGACATGCAGCGCTACAACTTCCAGTTCACGGGGCAGCGTTTCTACGCGATCGAGAACGGCCGGCTGACCGGCCAGCTGCGCGACGTCGCCTACCAGGCGACGACCACGGAGTTCTGGGGGTCGATGTCCACTGTCGGCGGGCCGGGTACCTGGGTGCTTGGGGGTGCCTTCAACTGCGGCAAGGCGCAACCGGGCCAGATCGCGCCGGTGAGCCACGGCTGCCCGTCCGCGCTGGTCCGCGACATCCGGATCCTCAACACCGCCGCCGAGTCAGGCCGCTGAGGCAGAGAAAGGGCCGACCGTGACCTTCACCCCCCAGGAGCTCGTCGAGCGAGCGCTGCAGGTATCCAAGTCCGACGGGTGCGTCGTCGTCCTGTCGACATCCACCAGCGCCAACCTGCGCTGGGCCAACAACACGCTCACCACCAACGGCGTCATCCACGGTGCGAGCGCGACGGTCATCGCCACCTCTGACGGGTCGACCGGTACCGCCGCCGGCGTGATCACCGGCAGTGCCGGCTCGCACCAGCAGATCACCGCCCTGGTGGAGGCCGCGGACGCGACGGCGGCCGCTGCCGGCCCGGCCGAGGACGCCGCACCGCTGGCCGACGGACGCGCCGACTCCGACTGGTCGGAGCCTCCGGGCAACACCACGATCTCGGTGTTCGACAGGTTCGCGCCCGCTCTGGGCGAGGCCTTCGGCAGGGCCCGTGACTCCGGGCGTGTCCTTTACGGCTACGTCGAGCACGACGTCACCACCACCTACCTCGGCTCCTCCACCGGCCTGCGGCTGCGGCACGAACAGCCGAGCGGACACGTGGGGATCACCGGCAAGTCCGACGACCTCACCCGGTCGGCCTGGGTGGGACAGGCCACCCGCGACTTCACAGACGTGGATGCGCTCGCACTCGACACCGAGCTGGCGCGTCGCCTGGCGTGGGCCTCACGAACCGTCGACCTGCCCGCCGGTCGCTACGAGACACTGCTGCCGCCGACCTCGGTGGCCGACCTGCTGATCTACCTGTACTGGACCGGGTCGGCACGTGACGCGTTCGAGGGGCAGTCGGTGTTCTCGCACCCCGGTGGCGGGACCCGGGTCGGAGAGTCGCTGTCGGCGAAGGACGTCCGTCTGTGGTCGGACCCGGCGATGCCGGGGCTGGAGTGCAGTCCCTTCGTGGTCGCCACGCAGTCGACTGCGGAGACGAGTGTCTTCGACAACGGGCTGCCGGTCACCACCACCGACTGGGTCCGTGAGGGCCGGCTCGCGTCCCTGCTGCAGACGCGGCACTCCGCCGACCTCACCTCGCTCCCGCACACTCCGCCCGTGGACAACCTCGCACTGAGCGTCCAGGGTGGGCGGGGTTCCGTCGACGACCTGGTCGCGACCACCGAGCGCGGACTGCTGCTGACGTCGCTGTGGTACATCCGCGCCGTCGACCCCCAGACCCTGCTGCTCACGGGGCTCACCCGTGACGGCGTCTACCTGGTGGAGGACGGCGAGGTCACCAGGGCGGTGAACAACTTCCGGTTCAACGAGAGCCCTGTCGACCTGCTGGACAGGTTCTCCGAGGCGGGCACGAGCATGCCGGCGATCTCGCGGGAGTGGGGCGACTATTTCCCGCGTACGGCGATGCCGGCGCTGCGGGTGCCCGACTTCAACATGTCCAGCGTGAGCAAGGCGAGCTGAACGCTCAGAGCTCAGGCGCATAGGTGCGGCTGGTAGTCCACCATCACATCTGCTGGACCTTCGTGGATCTCGACGGAGAGGTCGGGCAGTCTCGTGCCGCTGTCGGTGGTGCCGAGCATGCGGGTGCCGGTGTGGTCGACCAGGTAGGTCTGCCCGTTGGGGTCGCGCCAGAGGTAGATGCCGGGGAAGGGTTGTTTGACCTGCCAGGGTGAATGTGTCTTGATCCGGTGGTGGAAGGTGGTCAT
>JBOHDD010000032.1:0-5157 GCA_050699155.1 Nocardioidaceae bacterium | reverse complement strand
GTGTCGGGGCATGGGACCTCTACTCCGCGGGAAACGACCTCGATGTCTACCGTGAGTGGGCGAACGCGGTCGTGCACGGTTACGTGGCCGCCGAGCCGTCACGCCGCCACGCGTGCGGCATCGTCGCGCTCCGGCCGGACCAGGACGGCCACGTCACCGGCTACTCCGGTCTGGACGAGGTGCAGGCCCGGTCTGGGGAGTGGGTGCTGGACACGCACCTGCCGGATCCCGGCACGCCCACCCAGCCCCCGGAGGCGGGTTACATGGCCAACGCCTACGTCCGCATGCGCCACCCGGACTACGACGTGCTTCGCGAGCTGCTCGACGACGTGGGTCGCACGGTCGTGGTGCACGCCGCGTGAGACCCGCCATCACGCTGCTGGGGCCGCAGCGTCGCCCGACCGTGGACAAGGTGATGCGCGCGATCGACCTCGACGCGCCGGTCGCCATCGTGACGGCGGGCTGGCAGGAACGTGAGGAGGACGACGGCGAGCTGCGCGAGCTGCTCGGTGGCCGAGCCGTCAACCTCGGGCTGCATCAGCGCTGGATGGACCTGCTCGACCGAGACCGGGAGTACGCCGTCGCCGAGCGCCAGCACCGGTCCGTCCTCGATGAGCTGCAGCAGCATTACCTCATCCAGCTCGACCACGCGCTCCGGGCGACGTATGCGGTGGCGCAGCGCCACGACGGCCATCCCCGGACCCGAGAGGCCGCTCTGGCCGACGCACTCGCCGTCGTCAACCTGGTCGACCAGCAGCACGTCGTCCGCGTCCGCGACGTTCACCGAGCCTTCTACGAGGCCTGGTCACCACAGGACCGTCCGGTGGTTGCCGAACACCGGGAGGCGGTGCGAACCACTCTAGAGTCCGCGGCCGGTCTCGCGGTCGCCGGCGGCAACGTGGGTGTGCTGGTGCGGTTGCTGCACCTGTTCCATCTGGCGCCGCATCTCCCCCCGACCGTGGTCGCCTGGTCGGCGGGCGCGATGGCACTGACCGAGCAGGTGGTGCTGTTCCACGACCGCGCGCCGCAGGGTCCGGCACACACCGAGGTCTTCGATGAGGGGGTGGGAGTCGTACGCGGTGCGGTCCTGCTGCCACATGCTCGACGCCGGCTGAACGTGGACGACCTGGTCCGGATGTCGGTGCTGGCACGACGGTTCGCCCCGGCGCACTGCGTCGTCCTCGACGACGGCGTCCGGCTCGACCTCACCGCCGACGGCGGCACGCCGTCCGGTGCCCGCGTCGTCGGGCGTGACGGACGCATCTCCACCTTGGAGCAGGAGTGAACGCGAGCTCCTCGACGGTGAGCCCACGCCGGCTCGCGATCAACCGGCTCAAGGCCGCCGAGCCCGTGGATGCCGCCGACGTCGACCGGTTCCTCGAGCGCCACGAGGTGCCGATCGTGGAGGGTGCACGGTGCACGTTCCTGTTCCGTGGAAAAGCCGACGAGGTGCACCTCACGCAACGGATCCTCGGGTTGCCCGACCGCCTCCCGATGCGACGGCTGGAGGCCACGGACCTGTGGTACCTGGTCCTGGAGCTGCCGGAGGGGTCTCGCGTGGAGTACCAGATCGAGGTACGGCGAGGCGAGCATCACGAGCGGTTCAACGACCCCCTCAACACAAAGATCTCGCACAGTCCGATGGGCAGCTCGTCGGTCTGTTTCGGACACGGGTACGCAACCCCGGACTGGGCTCTTCCAGATCCCGACGCACGACAGGGCAGCATGCACGACCTCATGGTCGGCAGCCGCGCGCTCGGCCGCGACTGCGCGGTGACGTTGTACCTGCCGGCGCGGTTCCGGCGTACGGCGTCGTACCCGTTGCTGGTCGTGCACGACGGCGGGGACTTCCTGCAGTACGCCGCGGCCAAGGACGTGCTGGACAACCTGATCCACCGCCTGGACGTCGCGGAGACGGTCGTGGCCTTCGTCCACCCCGAGGAGCGGCTGACGGAGTACGCGAACTCGAGGCCGCATGCCCGCTTCCTCAACGACGAGCTGCTGCCTCAGCTCGAGGTCGAGCTGCCGTTGACCGGTCAGCGGTCCGGTCGCTGTCTGCTGGGCTCGAGCTTCGGTGCGATCGCCTCCCTGTCCGCCGCGACGCGCTCGCCGCACACCTACGGGTCACTGGTGCTGATGTCGGGGTCGTTCGTCTTCACCGACATCGGCACCGACCATGGTGGCGGCCCGGTGTTCGACCCCGTGGTGAAGTTCGTCAACCGGTACCGTGCCCGTCCCCGACACGTCGCGGACCGGGTGTTCGTCAGCTGCGGGGTCTACGAGCCGATGATCATCTCGAACCGGTCGATGGTCCCGACCTTCGAGTCGGCCGGGATGGAGGTGCGCTTCGTGGAGTCGCGTGACGGGCACAGCTGGGAGAACTGGCGCGACCGGATGCGGGACGCGTTGTCCTGGGTCTACCCCGGTCCGCAGAAACTGGTGTACGAGTAGCGGTCGGTGGGACGTCGATTGGCGTACTCGACGGTAGCGCGGAATGCTACGAGCGTATGGCGCGGTGACAGCCCGACCGGCTGTCGGCGCGGGGCGTACCCCACGACCCAGGGAGGCTCGGTCGGTGTTTTCTCGAATCGCCATCGTCAACCGGGGAGAGGCCGCGATGCGGCTGATCCACGCGGTCCGGGACCTCAACGCCGGGGGCGGTGCACGGATCGAGACCGTTGCCCTCCACACCGACGGGGAGCGCACTGCCACGTTCGTGCGTGAGGCCGACATCGCCTACCCGCTCGGTCCGGCCTCGGCGCGCCCGTATCTCGACCACGCTGTGCTCGAGCGTGCCCTGCTGGAGACGAGGGCTGACGCGGCCTGGGTCGGGTGGGGGTTCGTCGCGGAGGACCCGGCGTTCGCCGAGCTGTGCGAGCGGATCGGCGTGACCTTCATCGGTCCCACCGCCGAGGCGATGCGCCGGCTGGGAGACAAGATCGGCTCGAAGCTGATCGCGGAGGACGTCGGCGTGCCGGTCGCTCCGTGGAGCCGGGGCGCCGTCGAGGACCTCGAGGCAGCGCTCGCGGCCGGCAACAAGATCGGCTACCCGCTGATGCTCAAGGCGACGGCCGGCGGGGGAGGGCGCGGTATCCGGGTGGTCACCTCCGACGCGGAGCTCGAGGCCGCGTTCAACCGTACCCGTGACGAGGCGGCGCGTGCGTTCGGCAGCGGTGTGGTGTTCCTCGAGCGGCTGGTCACCGGCGGACGGCACGTCGAGGTGCAGGTCATCGCCGACGGTCAGGGTGCCGCCTGGGCCCTGGGAGTCCGCGACTGCTCGGTGCAACGACGCAACCAGAAGGTGATCGAGGAGTCCGCATCGGCCGTGCTGTCCGCGGACCAGGTGCGCGAGCTCAAGGAGGCGGCGGAGCGGCTGGCGCTTGCCGTCGACTACCGCGGCGCGGGAACCGTCGAGTTCCTCTACCACCCGGGGGAGCGGTTCTTCGCCTTCCTGGAGGTCAACACGAGGCTTCAGGTGGAGCACCCGGTCACCGAGGTCACCACCGGCATGGACCTGGTCAAGGCACAGCTGCACGTGGCCGCCGGAGGCCGGTTGCGGGGAGCAAGGCCGAGCGAGACCGGTCACGCCCTCGAGGCACGGCTGAACGCCGAGGACCCCGACCGGGACTTCGCGCCGGCGCCCGGACGGATCGCCCGGCTGGAGCTTCCCGCCGGCCCTGGTGTGCGGGTCGACACCGGTGTCAGCGAGGGGGACACCATCCCCGCCGACTTCGACTCCATGATCGCCAAGATCATCGTGTCGGGGCACGACCGCGACGAGGCCCTGGCCCGGCTGCGCCGTGCCGTCGCGGAGACCACCGTGATCATCGAGGGAGGCGCCACCAACAAGAGCTTCCTGCTCGACCTCCTCGACCAGCCCGAGGTGGTCGACGGCAGTGCCGACACCGGCTGGATCGACCGTGTGCGCGGCGAGGGCAGGTTGGTGCCGCACAGGCATGCCGGCGTCGCCCTGGTCGCAGCGGCGATCGAGGCCTACCAGGAGGAGGAGCAGCTCGAGCGGCAGCGGCTGCTGGAGACCGCGCACGGCGGGCGTCCGCAGGTGCAGCACAAGGTCGGTGGAGTCATCGACCTGAAGCTGCGCGGTACGACGTACCGCGTCACCGTCACGCGGACGAGCCCGCACCGCTACCGCGTGGGTGTCGGCGTGGACGCGGACCGGCGGGTCGTCGACGCCGACCTGGAGCGTCTCGACCGACACACCGGCCGGCTGGTGGTCGGGGACCAGCGGTTCCGCCTGGTCACCTCCACCCACGGCCCGGTCCATCTGGTGGAGGTCGACGGCATCACGCATCGGGTCAGCCGAGACGAGGGCGGCGTGCTCCGTTCGCCGGCCCCGGCTCTGGTGGTGGCGACACCTGTCGAGGTCGGCTCGGAGATCGAGGCAGGCGCACCGGTGCTCGTGCTGGAGAGCATGAAGATGGAGACCGTGCTCTACGCGCCGTTCGCCGCCCGGGTCCGCGAGCTGGCGGTCTCGACCGGGAGCCAGGTGGAGACCGGCGCGCCGCTGGTGCGGCTGGAGCCGCGCTCGGAGGACGAGACACCGGTCGCGGAGACGGGAGGTGCGGAGCCGGCCGCCGACCTCGAGCTCCCGGTCGTCGACACGGCGGCAGCCGTCGAGGAGAGGATCGACCGCGGACTCGACGATCTGCGCGGCATGTTGCTCGGGTTCGACATCGACCCCCTCGACGAGGGTGGCACGCTGTCGGGGTATCTGCGTGCCAGGGGAGACCTCGAAGGCCCTGACCGGCTGCCGGTCGCGGCCGAGGTCGACCTGCTGCAGGTCTTCGCCGACTTCGCCGAGCTGAGCCGCAACCGACCCGCGGACGAGGAAGAGCACACCGAGAACCGGGTGCACAGCCCGCGCGAGCACTTCCACACCTACCTGCAGAGCCTCGACCCGGACCGCGGCGGCCTTCCGGAAACGTTCCGCACCAGGTTGGCGCGCGTCCTGGGCCACTACGGCGTGTCTGATCTGGACCGTTGCACCGAGCTCGAGGAGGCGGTGTTCCGGATCTTCCTCGCCCAGCAGCGCACCACGCCCGACGTCACCCTCGCCACGTCGCTGTTGCGGGCATGGCTGACCGAGCCGAGTCCCGGAGGGGCGCTCGCCGAGGCCGCCCACGACGTGCTGGACCG
>JBOHDD010000031.1:0-3194 GCA_050699155.1 Nocardioidaceae bacterium | reverse complement strand
GGTGGACGAAGTGCCGGTAGTGCTCGCCGAACTCGTGCTGGGTAGCCGCGACCCGGAACTCCAGGTACAACCGGCCGCCCGCTCCAAGCGCCTCGCGTGCCATCCGCCACAGGTTCAGCCGGGCGTCGTCCTCCAGAGCGTGCACGAAGAAGCGGGCATAGAGGACGCGTGGACGAAGGTCGAGCCCCATCAGCGCCGCGGCATCCGACACCTCGGTCTGGTGGTACAGGTTCACCCGGGCGAAGGACACAGCCAGACCCTCGGACGTCGCGAGGTCTGTCGCCAGGCGTACGGCGCTGTCCGCGAAGTCGAGCCCGAGCACGTCGAACCCGCGGCGTGAGAACCACAAGGCATCTCGGCCGTTGCCCATCCCGACATCGACCAGCGGTCCGGGCACGGACTCCCGAGAAGCAACCCACTCGGCGAAGGATGAGGGGGAGCGGGGGACAGCAGAGCTCTGCGAGCCCGCGTAGAAGGTCTCCCAGTACTGCCTGTGCTCATGATCCTCGTCCACGGGCTCCTCGAGCCTCGCGGGCCGCAACCGTGCCACCGATGAACCCCCGATCAACATCTGATGGCGAGCAGACTACGGGATGGTGGACGTGAGGTTACGTGTCCGTTGACAAGTCGGTGGCGCGTGTCCAGGCGGTGACCATGCGGCAGACCTGCCGACCGTGGGTGTCGACCGCGTGCTCGTAGTGCTCCACCGTGCCTCCTCGCGGGGTGATCTCCGCGCGTACCGCTTCCGGGTCCAGGGTGGTGACGAACGGCCAGACGGGCTTCTGCCTGGCGCCGGTCGCCGACACCGCCGTCCGGAACTCCAGGAACAGGTGACCGCCGGCGCTCAACGCCGCCCGCGCCATCAGCCAGAGGTTGGAACGGCCCTCGGGTCGAAGGGCATCGAGCAGCAGGCGCGCGTACAGGGTCGGCGGCTGCCCGCGGGACGCTGTCCGCGCTCCCAGCGTCACAGCCGCGCGAAGGTCATAGAGGCTGACGTCCTCGAACCGGGCCGCGGCCCCCGACTGCCGGGCGCGGCCGGTGGCCCGGGCGATCGCATCCGGGGCGTAGTCGACCCCGACGACGGCTCTGCCGGTGCGCGCGAACCAGACGGTGTCGTGCCCTGTGCCGCAGCCGACGTCGACGACCACCCCGCCACCACCCAGTCGTGGCTCCACCCACCGTGCGAAGGATGACGGAAGGACGACATCGGCCGCCGCCTCCTCCGTGCGGGCATGCTCGTTCCAGCGGTGATGTCCGACCAGCCGCCCACCGAACCACCCGTTCGAACGACGAGTCACCGACGAGCGTCTCGGGAAGTGGAAGGAGGGATCGGGGACCCGCCAGCTCGGCCCGTACGTCGCCGCCAACACCTCCTCTGGCCGACCCGGCGCGGGAAGGGTGACGCCCTCCAGCGATACCCGGCTCAGGGGCGTGAGCGCAGCACGCGGCATCCGCGTCCGGATCCACTTCTCGATGGTGAACGTGTCACCGAGGTAGTACGCGGTGAACACGTCGATGGTGCGCTGAGAGGACACCGAGTCGCCTGCGGAGACCTTGATGAACGCACCCGTGCGGCGCACTACCGTCCAACCTCTGTCGACGAGCGCCCGTTGCAGCGCGAACGACTCTCGGGCAATGTCGGATGGGTTCTCGAAGCGGCTCAGGTAGGCGATGTCGGCGTCATTGTCATGTGCGATGAACGAACCGCCCCGCACCGCTCCGAGCAAGGTGCCGTACGCGACGAAGCCGGGGACGTCGAGCTCGTCGTTGAGAACGGTCAACAGCCTGCGAAGGTCATCCACCAGCTCGTCTCCGAGATCCGGATGGGAGACGTCGAACGTGCGGCTGAGGGACCCCCATTTGCTCACTGCGAGGGGAAATCCTTCGTCGTCGACGACCCTGACCCTTGCGTCCGTCTCGTCGAACTCCACCTCCTGCGCGACGATGACGGCCTGGCTGATGTGCTCGCGGATGACCACCTCGCTACGACCACGGAGGTAGGGCCTGATCGCCGCCGGCCATGGCACTCGCCGCTCGGAGGCAGCACCGGGGCGGGGCCGTTGCGGCGCGATCGAGAAGACTCGGCGATCGTCGAACAGCACGTCGAGTGCCTCATCCGTCCCGGCCGTGAGGTCGACTCCGTCGGCACCGACCCGGGCGCGGATCGGGCGCTTCACAACGACTCCGAGTACCTGGCAAGCACCCCCTGGAACTCCGCGTCTCCACCACGGGCGGCAGCACCGACGAGCTCGGCGACGAGATCGCTCAGCTCCGCGACCCGCAGACTGAGACGGCGCTGCTCCTGGAGCTCTGCCTCGAGCTCGGCAAGTCGCGCTTCCAGCCGCCGACGGGTTCCTGCCTGTCGTCGGGTGAGCCTGTTCATCCGACGGCGGATCTGGGGATGGTCGTGCGGCGGCGTGTTCGGCTGAACGCCCAGTCGCCGGAGCGCGCGGCTCCTCCAGGTCTCCCGGTGTGTGCTCATGGCGGATCCGTCCCTCGCAGCCTGCAGCCCCAGCAAATGGACATGCTTGAAAGCAGACTAGGAGACGCAGCGGCTACAGCAACGCCAGCAGGGCGTCCGCGACTCGGGCACGGCCCATGCCGTCGACCAGCCGCCACCCTGCGTCGGCGAGGCGGGTCCGCTCCCGCGCATCTCCGAGAAGCCGGGTCATCTTCTCCACGCCGGGGGCAGGGTCGTCCCGCAGGCCCTCCACCGAGCCGAGGCCGATCACGACCCGCTGCACCATGAGACCCCGGTATGCCTCGACCTGGTCCTCGGCCGACCACACCAGCCCCGTTGCGGCACCCAGACAGAGCAGCTCCCATGCCGATGTGCCGGCATCGCTGAGCACCACGTCGGCACGCACCACTCGTTCGACCACCCGGGGGTCGGGCTCGACGACCTCGAACCGTTGCCTGAACGCGGGCTGCACGGCTTCGACATCTGCCCGCGCCCGCGCATCGGCATGGACGAACGTCGCCTCGACCGGTCGGTCACACTCCGCCAGCACTCTCGCCAGGCTCGCCGCGGTATCGATGCTGTCGTCGCCGAAGACCCCCAGCACCTGTGGCACCTCGACCGTGTCGTGCTGCGGCGATGCGATCGGCCGGTTGGCCAGCACGTCGTTGCGCAGCAGCGCGTAGTCGAGACCGGCGAGCACCGACGCCTCCTGTGGTGCACGGAGCCGTCCGGC
>JBOHDD010000030.1:0-4705 GCA_050699155.1 Nocardioidaceae bacterium | reverse complement strand
GCACCTCGTCGCTGAACGCCAGCGCCACCCGGTCGCGCAGCTCGGCCGTCTCCTGCTCGCTGTCGCGGCGGGCAACCGGAACAGTCACGACCTCGGCGCCCTTGATGTCCTCGGCCGCGGCCAGCGTGGCCCGCACCAGCGCGGGCGCCGAGACCCCCTCGGGTGAGCCGGTTCCGACCAGCACCAGTAGCAGCGGCGTCGCCTGCTCGGACTGGGATGCCGCGTTGATCGTGTCGACCGCGTCGGTCGTCAGCGGTGCACTCACCGCCACCGCGAACGTCGGCGTACCCGCGTGCTGGGCGCGGACCCGGGCCGGGCTGAGGTGGTACCGGCGGAAGGCGCCGAACTGGGGGTGTGCCAGCCCCGTCACGCTGCCGTGCACCAGGTCGCCGTCGCGGTGGTCGATCGCGAGCTCGGCCAACGGCACCCCCTCGGGGTCCGTGAGCTCCAGGAGGTCGGGGTCGTCGGCTGAGCCGGCGCCGCCCAGCGGCAGCCGCAGTGTGAGCGTCTCGTCGAGCGCGCCGGTGAGGATCAGCTCGAGGTCGTCGAGCTCGCGGGCAGAGGGAGTCCACTGGGTCGGCACGGGCCGATTGTGCCACCCGCGACCGGTAGTCTCGCGCACCGTGCCCATGCCTGAGATCGTCGCCGAGGTCGTCCGGTCAGGGTTCGTCGAGGGTCGCCACCGCGGCTCTGTGGTCGCGCTCGCGCCGTCGGGTGACGTGCTGTGGTCGGTCGGTGACGTGGACTCGACGATGCTGCCCCGGTCGAGCAACAAGCCGATGCAGGCAGTCGGCATGCTGCGGCACGGGCTCGACCTGCCGCCGGCGCTGCTCGCGCTCGCCGCCGCCTCGCACTCCGGTGAGGCGTTCCACCTGGAGGGGGTACGCCGGATCCTGTCCGGTTCGGGCCTCGACGAGTCGGCGCTGCAGACGCCGGCGGACTACCCGGGCGAGGAGTGGGTGCGTGAGCAAGCGCTGCGCGCAGGAGCCCACAGGTCCCCGATCCAGATGAACTGCAGTGGCAAGCACGCCGCCATGCTCGCCACCTGCGTGCTCAACGGGTGGGACACCGGCGGCTACCGCGACCCCGTCCACCCGCTCCAGGTGGCCATCCGCGCCACCCTGGAGGACCTGACCGGGGCCCGGGTCGAGGCGGTCGCCGTCGACGGCTGCGGCGCACCGCTGCTGTCCAGCACGCTGGTCGGCGTCGCCCGGGCGTTCTCCCGGCTCGCCACCGCTGCGAAGGGTTCCGATGAGCATCGGGTCGCGTCGGCGTACCGCGAGTACCCGGAGTACGCGTCCGGGTCGCGGCGTGACGAGGCACGGCTGCTGCGCGCGCTGCCCGGGACCATCGGCAAGGCCGGTGCCGAGGCCTGCTACGCGGTCGCGCTGCCCGACGGTCGGGCCGTGGCGCTGAAGATCGACGACGGCGGGGAGCGTGCTCGTGCGGTGGTGATGGCCGCCGCCCTGCGCCGGCTGGGGGTGGAGCACCCGATCCTGGACGAGGTCGGAGAGCACCCCCTGTTCGGCGGTGGCCGCCCGGTCGGCGCCGTACGCCCGACCCTGCCCGCGCCCTGACCCGCGGCGAGAAGGACGGCGGCCGGGTGAGCGCTGTCACATGCGGCCAGTTTGCATTTTGCTAACTTTTGCAAGCACACTGGGGGCATGGCCAAGTTGAACGTCGGCAGGACGGTCGAGAACCTCGGCGAGTACCTGCGCGACCAGCGCCGCGAGGCGCGGTTGTCCCTGCGGCAGCTGGCCGAGCAGGCGGGGGTGTCCAACCCCTACCTGAGCCAGATCGAGCGGGGTCTTCGTCGCCCGTCGGCCGAGGTGCTGCAGCAGCTGGCCAAGGCGCTGCGCATCTCCGCGGAGACGCTGTACGTCCGGGCCGGCATTCTCGACCCGGACGAGGACGGGCAGAGGTCGGTGCACGCCGCGGTCCTGAACGACCCGACGCTGACCGAGCGCCAGAAGCAGGTACTGCTCGACATCTACGCCTCGTTCCGCCGTGAGAACGACCATCGCGACGCGGACGTCGGCTCGTCGACGGCAACGGCCTGAATTTCGCACTAACAGGAGGAATCCCCTAAATGACCCTGAACCAGAACATCAAGACTCCCACCCCGGTGCTCGCCGTCATCGGCATCGGTGACCTTGCGATGGAGAAGCTGCGCGCGGCCGGAACGGACGTGCAGGCCCGCTCCTCGAAGATCAACCTGGAGCCGAAGCGGCTGCAGGCCGACTTCGAGGCCTTCGCCAAGCAGGGCGTCGAGGACGTGAAGGCCGCTCCGGCCAAGGCCCAGGCCAAGGCGCAGGAGACCCTCCACGAGGTGGTCGCCCAGGCCACCAACACCTACGACGGTCTCGCCGGCCGGGGAAAGACCCTGGTGGACCGCATCCGCAAGCAGGAGGCGACCCAGGACGTCGTCCGCACGGCGCAGCAGACCAAGACCCAGGCGAAGGGCACGGCCACGACCGCCCGCAAGAGCGCGGCTCAGACGAAGTCCCGTGCCAAGGGCACCACGACGTCGGCCAAGAAGACAACCGGTGTCGCCAAGACCGCAGCCAAGAAGTCGGCCGACAAGATCGGTGACTGATTGACTCCTGTCGGCACTCGCGGCCCCGGCTCCCAGGCGGAGCCGGGGCCGCGTTGCGTCGACCAGATAGGCTCAGTCATGTGTTCAACCCGTTCCTGATCGAGAACAGCATCCTGCTGGTCGTTGCGTTCGTGCTGTTCGCGGTCAAGGCGTTCGCCTTCGTCGACGCGCTCAGCCGGCCCGATCAGGTCTTCCCGGCGGCGGACAAGCAGACCAAGAAGTTCTGGTTGCTGATCCTGGGGCTGTTCCTCGTCGCGAACATGATCGACTGGCACCCGATCGGCCTGATCAACCTGATCGGCACGATCGCCGCCCTGGTCTACGTGCTCGACGTGCGCCCGACAGTGCGCTCGCTCACCAGCCGCTGAACCGCGACGCCCCCGCACCGTGCCGCTGCTCCAGACGTCGGACACGCTGGTCGACTATCTGGTGACCGGCTCCGGTGAGCCGGTCACCGTCTTCGCGCACGGCCTGGCCGGTGCGATCGACGAGACCCGTCCCTTCGGCAGCGGGGTCCGCGGCACCCGGGTGTTCCTCCACTTCCGCGGTCATGGTGCGTCCTCTGCGCCCGAGACCCCCTGGACCTACGAGGCCGTCGCGGCCGAGCTGCTCGCGGTCGCCGACCACGTGGGTGCGACCAGGGCACTGGGGGTGTCGCTGGGTGCCGGCTCAATGCTGCGTGCCGCGACCGGGCTGCCGGACCGCTTCGAGCGCCTCGTGCTGGTTCTCCCGGCCACCATCGACCGGCCGCGACGGGACGCGGCGGTGGCGCGGATGCAGCAGCTGGCCGCCCACGTCGAGGCGGGTGATGTCGAGGCGGTGTCCCGCCTGCTGCTCCTCGAGCAGCCGCAGGGAGCCCGGGACCGCGCCGACGTCGCGGTGTGGTCCCGCAGGCAGGCCCGCCGTCTGATGCAGACGTCGGTGGCACGGGGACTGCGTGAGCTGCCGCTGCAGTACCCGATCGACGACCGTGCGAAGCTGGGCGCGGTCCGGTCGCACTCGCTCGTCATCGGACAGCGCGGTGACGACGCGCACCCGGCATCGACGGCAGAGGAGCTCGCCGACGCCCTTCCGAACAGCCGCCTGGCGATGTTTGATGCCGGTGGAGTGCTGTGGACGCACCGCCGCGAGCTGCGGTCACTGATAGGAGGGTTCCTGAATGCGGATGACGGTGGTCGAGACTGACATCACCAAGCTCGACGTCGACGCTGTCGTCAACGCCGCCAACTCCGCCATGCGCGGCGGGGGCGGCGTGGACGGCGCGATCCATCGGGCAGCGGGCCCAGACCTGTTCGAGGAGTGCGTACGTCGGTTCCCGGACGGCCTGGCCACCGGTTCTGCTGGCTGGACCGAGGGTCACGAGCTGCCCAGCCGCTGGGTGATCCACGTTGTGGGACCGAACAGGAACGCCGGCCAGACCGACCCCGACCTGCTCGCCTCGTGCTACCGGGAGGCGCTGCGGGTGGCAGACGACATCGGGGCCGCGAGCCTGGCGTTTCCGCTGGTGTCGGCGGGCGTGTACGGATGGGATCCGGGCGACGCCGCGCGGATCGCCGTACAGACGCTTCGTGACACGCCCACGCAGGTGCGAGAGGTCCGCCTGGTCGCCTTCAACAAGGCTGCGCGGACCGCATGGGAGTCGGCAGTCTCCTCGTCGTGACCGGTGACCTGGAGCCCGATCGGATTTGCGTCTGACGCTGGGCTACCCCAGGGTAGTCCGTTGGCCATGCCCACTATCCACGGAGAGGTAGGCAAGCGCGCGGCGCTGACCAACTGTGACCACCAACAACGACACACCTCCCGAACACGGGTCGAACGGCAGGGGAAGCCATCCGCACGACATGCTTGCGGCCCTGTCCACGCCGGAGCCTTCGACTCATGACCACCGCAGGTTCGGCCTCGACAAGATCGTCTTCGGCGTCACCGCACTGATCGCCCTCGCGTTCGTGGTGTGGGGCTTCGTCGGGACCGCCACCCTCTCAACGTCCTCCACCAGCGTGCTCACGTGGGTGATGACCAACACCGGCTGGCTGTTCGTGCTGACTGCCTCGCTGTTCGTGGTGTTCGTGCTGTGGTTGGCGATCAGCCGCTACGGACGCATCCCGCTCG
>JBOHDD010000029.1:0-3494 GCA_050699155.1 Nocardioidaceae bacterium | reverse complement strand
CACCCGCGCGGTGGCGGCGGCGATGCCCTTGCGGACGACGTCGCGGCCCTCCTGCGGGTTCTGCTCGAACCACTCGCCGAGCCGCTCGTTGACGACCTTCTGTACGAAGGACTTGGCCTCGGTGTTGCCGAGTTTGGTCTTGGTCTGGCCCTCGAACTGCGGCTCGGCCAGCTTGAGGGAGATGATCGCGGTCAGACCCTCGCGGACATCGTCACCGGACAGCCGGTCCTCGCGCTTCTTGATCATCCCCCACTCCTCACCCCATCCGTTGACCAGGCTGGTGAGCGCGGAGCGGAAGCCTTCCTCGTGGGTGCCACCCTCGTGGGTGTTGATGGTGTTGGCGAAGGTGTGCACGGACTCGGTGAAGCTGACGTTCCACTGCATCGCCACCTCGAGACTGAGCCCCGACGCAGGGTTCTCGGACTCGAACGAGATCAGACTGCGGTGCGCCGGCTCCTTGGACCGGTTGAGGTGCTCGACATAGTCGATGAGCCCACCGTCGTACCGGAAGCGCCTCTCCATGCCGCCCCTCGGCGCCTCGGTCACCGCGTCGGAGGGGGTGCTGTCCACGTCGGGCGGCACGGTCGCGTCGTCGGCGGCCTCGGCCAGATGCTCAGCGCGCGGCCGCTCGTCGCGGACGATGATCTCGAGGCCCTTGTTGAGGAACGCCATCTCACGCAGACGCGAGGTCAGCGTCTCGAAGGAGTACGACGTCGTCTCGAAGACGTCCTCGCTCGCCCAGAACGTCGTGGTGGTACCGGTGTGGTCGGTCGCCTCGCGCTTCTCCAGCGGGCCGTCGGGGACACCGTGGCTGAAGGACTGCGTCCAGCGGTAGCCATCGCGCCTGATCTCCACCTCGAGCCGGGAGGACAGCGCGTTGACCACGGAGACACCGACGCCGTGCAACCCGCCGGAGACCTTGTAGCCGGCTCCGCCGAACTTGCCGCCGGCATGCAGCATGGTGAGCACGACCGTCACGGCGGGCAGCTTCTCGATGGGGTGCAGGTCAACCGGGATGCCGCGGCCGTTGTCCTCGACCCTGACGCCACCGTCGGCCTGCAGCGTGATGGTGATCTGGTCACAGTGCCCGGCCAGCGCCTCGTCGACCGAGTTGTCGACCACCTCGGTGACGAGATGGTGCAGACCCCGCTCACCGGTCGACCCGATGTACATACCGGGACGCTTGCGGACGGCATCGAGTCCCTCGAGCACCTGGATGGCGCTGGCGTCGTACGCGATGGGGGAGTCGCCCGGGTCGAGGGCCGCAGTGGTCGGGGTGGCGTTCTGTCCAGACTCTTCCGGAACCGTCACGCGTGGGACCTCCAGGTGACCCGATGGCACACGAAACCGCTCCTCACCAAGACGCCCGGCGGGGCCTTGAGGGACCTCCACCGCGCACGGCGTCCCAACGAGCGGGAGCGGTCTGAACAACGTGCCCAGTATACCCGCTCACGGGCCGCACACGCGCCTTGGCGTCCACAACCCCGCTCAGGATCGCGCTGCAGGCGAGCGTGAGTCCGTCTGTAAGGCGCGCAAACGCGCTGCAGAGCGCCTCGCCCGGGCGGGTGAGACTCCCCATACCCGAGAAGCGCCCCGCCAACCTCTCACAGCGGCCGACTTTCCGGGCCGCCGTGAGCCCGCTGACACCCTCCGGACGGGCCCTGGGGACGCGCCCGCTCCCGCGGTCTGCGAGCCGCCGCTGGGGTGCCCCGGTCTTCCCGTGACACCCGGTTACATGGCGCGTGGTGGCTTCCCTCGGCTCCTACGCCTTGGAAAGGCACCACAACACCCGGTTACACGGCGTCTGGGAGCCGGGGGCGCCGGGGTGTGTCTGTGGGTTGGCGGGGTCGCTCAACCGTAGGTGTCGCGGGGACCGCGGCCGTCGCGAACGGAGCGGTAGCCCTTGCTCCAGCTCGGCGCCGACGGCCCCTGCACGTCGATCCTGGTGACGGTGCCGTCGCCGAGCTCCTCGTTGAGGCGGCGTACGACGGTGGGCGCGAGCAGCCGCACCTGCGTCGCCCACGCGGTCGAGTCGGCGCGAACGCTCAGCTGACCGTCGGCGAACCGCTCGGGCGTGCAGTGCGCCGCGACGTCGCGGCCCACGATGGTGTCCCACCGGGAGAACACGCCGTGCACCGCGACGTCGGTCCCCCATCCGTGCTCGGCCACCAGCCGGCCGATCGTCGCGTCCAGGGTCTGCGGGTCGCGGTCGTCCGGCCGGGCCCCCGAGCTCTGCGACTCCTGGGTGCGTCGGCGATGACGCGCGAAGCCGCGCCGAGGACCGCTGCGCGACGCACCCGTTCGCGGCCCCGTGCCCAGCGCCCGGGCGATGCTGCGTGCGAGGTCGAGCCCGCCGGGGTCGTGGTCACCGACGTCTCTCGGCCGGGCAGCACGATCCTCCGGGTGCTCCCGACGCTCAGGCGGGAGGTCGTCCGGCTCGTCAGCGGACACGGCGTACCTCCCCCTCCGTCACGTCGAACCGCACACCGTCGAGGATCTCGGGTACGTCGTCGGGCACGGCCGCGGTGACCAGCACCTGCTCGGCGCCCGACACCAGCTCGGCGAGCCGAGCCCGTCGGTCCTGGTCGAGCTCGGCGAAGACATCGTCGAGGATCAGCACCGGGTCGTCGCCGTCGGAGCGCAACAGGTCGAACGACGCCAGCCGCAGCGCCAGCGCGAACGACCACGACTCACCGTGGCTGGCATAGCCCTTCGCCTGCGTCGACCCGATCGACAGCACCAGGTCGTCGCGATGCGGACCGACCAGCGAGACACCGCGGTCCAGCTCGTCGTCGCGGCGGGCGGCGACCTCAGCCAGCAGGGCGGCCGCGAGCACCTCCCGTGTCGACCCGTCGGCCGGCAACGGGAACGACGGCTTGTACGAGATCGCCGCCTCCGTGCGACTCGGCAACCCGGTGGACACGGCCTGCTGGGCGACCTGCGCATACGCCTTGGCCACGTGCGGCCGCAGGGCCTCGACCAGGCTCAACCGGGCCGCCAGCAGCTCCGACCCGGTGCGCGCCAGGTGGTCGTCCCACGCCTCGAGGGTGCGCAGCTGATCCGAGCCACCGCCGGATCGTCTGGCGGAGCCCGCGGACTTGAGTAGCGAGTTGCGCTGCTTGAGCACGCGGTCGTAGTCCTGGCGTACGCCGGCGAACCGTGGGGCCCGAGCCACCAGCAGGTCGTCGAGGAAGCGGCGACGCTCCGACGGGTCGCCCTTCACCAGGGCGAGATCCTCCGGCGAGAACAGCACCGTGCGCAGCAAACCGAGGATCTCCCGCGTGCGCGGCAGCGGCGACCGGTTGAGCCGCGCGCGGTTGGCGCTCCCGGCGGTGATCTCGATCTCGGCCAGCGCCTGACGATCGTCGCGGACGACCGCGACGCGGATGACGGAGCGGTCGGCGCCGACGCGAACCAGTGGTGTGTCCGAGGCGACCCGGTGCGATCCCAGGGTGGCGACGTAGTCGACCGCCTCGACCAGGTTGGTCTTGCCC
>JBOHDD010000028.1:0-4017 GCA_050699155.1 Nocardioidaceae bacterium | reverse complement strand
CCGCCGCGCTGACCCTCGCCGATCTTGCGCACAGCACCGTCGATCCGTGGCACGACGCCGTGCAGGATCTCCACCGGGTCGACCCCGCCGTACGCCTGCGCCATCAGTCGCAGTCGCCGACCGGCGTCGACGACGGGGCGGAACAGTGGCACGCAGTTCCAGGCCGTGAACGCCAGGTCGTCGAGCGCCGTCCCCGGACCGGCGACGTCCCAGTCGAAGACACCGGTCAGCGCGTCACCGAGGAAGGCGAGGTTGTACGGCGCCACATCGTGATGGCAGACGATCTCGCCGGCGGCCAGCGCACGCTCCTCGAACCGCCATCGGACCTCCCCTTCGGGGCGGAAGTCGGCGACGGCCTCGTGATAGAGCCGCAGCCAGCGCATCACGTCCGTCAGCCGTGCCTCACCGAGCCGGTCGCCGTCGACGTCGATCACGTCGCCGACGAGGAAGGTGAGCACCTCGCGGTCGCGTTCGTCGTACCCCAGCACCCGCGGCACGTGGTCGAGGCCGCGCGCGGCCAGGTGGTCGAGCAGTGCATGCACCGCGGGTGTCCACGGACCGGTCGGTCGGCGCACCGTCGGACCGATCCGCACGGCACCACCGACGTTGCCGCCCGGTAGCCGCTCACCGTCGAGCATGTGCTCGCGCAGCGGCGCGAGGAACGGCCGGTCCGCGTCGAGCCAGCGCACCGAGTCGAGCTCCTCCGGTGACATCCAGCGCAGCGCGTCGTGCTCGTGCGGTACGGGCTCTCCCCCGAGCAGCCTGGCCTCCAGGACCTGCAGCACGAAGCCGGGGTTCAATGGTTGCTCGCCGGGGACCCGTCGTATGACCTCGATCTCGCAGCCGAGCTCCTCCCGGATCTCCCGCACGCACGCGTCGCCAACGGCCTCGCCGGGGTCGACCTTGCCGCCGGGGAACTCCCAGCCGCCCGCCATCGACGGCGGCAGGACACGACGGGCGGCGAGCAGGCGACCCTCGTCCAGGATCGCGGCGCCGACCACGACGGCGGGTTCGGACGAGTCGACCACAGTCGGTCAGCCTCGCACACCGGAGGTCTATGGTGGCGGCTGCACCGACTGCGGCGTGCCCCATTAGTATTCGTCACATTCGCGACTCACTCTTGGCGCCTGCAGTCGGAGCGCCGGTCCAGCGTCTTGGAGGTCACATGGGGTCGAGCACGGCCGCCAGCGTCGAGGAGGTCCGCGACGCGGTCCAACGCCTGACGCGCGCCGTCGAGCATCTGCGTAACGAGTACGGCGACACGCTCGGGGTCCGGCGACTGACCTCCGACGTGCAAAGGTTCCGGGCCGACCTCGACGAGCTCGGTGACCCCGTCCCCGGCCATCGACCGGCTCCGCCTCTCGACGAGCTCGAGGAGATCCCCGACAACGAGTACGACGCGAGCATGTGGTCCGACGCGGAGCAAGAAGGCTTCGGCGCTCCCGACCGACACGCGCCCTGAGAGGCAGGAAGCACGACGATGTCAACGGGAGTTCTCGGGCCTGGACGCGCGCGGGTGCAGGACCGCACCCAGCGCCGTGACCGCTGGTGGATGCCGCCGGCCGTCACCTTTGTTCTTTTCACGGCCTTCGTGGTCTACTCGACGTGGCGCGCCTTCGCCGGTGAGTTCTACTACTCCAAGCCCTACCTGTCCCCCTTCTACTCGCCGTGCCTGAGCACCGAGTGCGTTCCCGACGCCAGTGACTTCGGACAGCCGATCAGCTTCTTCCCCCTGTCACCGGCACTGATCATCCTGATCTTCCCGTTGGGCTTCCGGCTGACCTGCTACTACTACCGCAAGGCCTACTACCGCGCGTTCTGGCTGTCGCCGCCGGCGTGCGGGGTGGCGGAGCCGCACAAGAAGTACACCGGCGAGCGTCGCTTCCCGTTGGTCGTGCAGAACATCCACCGCTGGTTCCTGTACGCCTCGGTGCTGGTCGCGGTGGTCCTGTCCTTCGACGCCGTGCTGGCCTTCCGCGACGAACAGGGCGAGTGGGGACACGCCGGCCTGGGCACGCTCGTCATGGTCGTCAACGTGCTGCTCATCTGGGGTTACACGCTGGGCTGTCACTCCTGCCGGCACATCGTCGGCGGCCGGCTCCGGAGCTTCTCCAGGCACCCAGTGAGATACCGCCTGTGGGGCCTCGTCTCCCGGTTCAATGGGCGACACGCGCAGTGGGCCTGGGCGTCGTTGTTGTCGGTGGCACTGACCGACTTCTACGTCTACCTGCTGGCGACCGGCACGATCAGCGATCTGAGGTTCTTCTGACATGGCCCATGAGTTCGAGACGCACTCCTACGACGTCGTCGTGATCGGTGCGGGCGGGGCAGGTCTGCGTGCAGCGATCGCTGCGCATGACGCGGGCGCCCGCACCGCCATCGTCTGCAAGTCGCTGCTGGGCAAGGCGCATACCGTGATGGCGGAGGGCGGCATCGCCGCGGCCATGGGCAATCTGTGGTCCGACGACAACTGGCGGGTGCACTTCCGCGACACCATGCGCGGTGGGAAGATGCTCAACAACTGGCGCATGGCCCAGCTACATGCACAGGAGGCCCCCGAACGCGTCCTCGAGCTCGAGGAGTGGGGCGCCCTGTTCGACCGCACCAGGGACGGTCTGATCTCCCAGCGCGACTTCGGCGGCCACCGTTTCGCCCGGCTCGCGCACGTGGGCGACCGCACCGGGCTGGAGATGATCCGCACCCTCCAGCAGCGCGCCGTCGCCCTGGGCATCGACGTGTTCATGGAGTGCACGGTCACCGACATCCTCCGGTCCGACGGCCGTGTCAGCGGCGCCTTCGGCTACTGGCGCGAGAGCGGGCGCTTCCTGGTCTTCGAGAGCCCGACCGTGGTGCTCGCCACCGGTGGCATCGGCAAGAGCTACCAGGTCACGTCCAACTCCTGGGAGTACACCGGGGACGGACACTCCCTGGCCATGCGTGCCGGAGCCTCGCTGATCAACATGGAGTTCGTCCAGTTCCACCCGACCGGGATGGTGTGGCCGCCGTCCGTGCGCGGAATCCTCGTCACCGAGTCGGTCCGCGGTGACGGCGGCGTGTTGCGCAACTCCGAGGGCAAGCGCTTCATGTTCGACTACATCCCCGAGTTCTTCAAGGGGGAGACCGCCGACAACGAGGACGAGGCGGACCGCTGGTACGACGACAAGGCGAACAACCGGCGGCCTCCCGAGCTACTCCCGCGTGACGAGGTCGCTCGTGCGATCAACTCCGAGATCAAGGCCGGCCGGGGCTCCCCGCACGGCGGGGTTTTCCTCGACATCGCCTCCAGACGCGATGCGGAGTTCGTCCGCCGCCGGCTGCCGTCGATGTACCACCAGTTCAAGGAGCTCGCCGACGTGGACATCACCGCGGAGGCGATGGAGGTCGGACCCACCTGCCACTACGTGATGGGTGGTGTCGAGGTGGACGCGGACACCGGCGCCTCGATCGTGCCGGGGCTGTACGCCGCGGGAGAGGTCGCCGGCGGCATGCACGGCTCCAACCGTCTGGGCGGCAACTCGCTGTCGGACCTGCTGGTGTTCGGACGGCGTGCGGGTCTGAACGCCGCCTACTACGCCGGCCGCAACGACGCCGCCTCCGCGCGGGTGGCTGACGCGGATGTGAAGGCCGCCGCGGAGCAGGCGCTCGCGCCGTTCTCGGTGGAGGGCGGCGAGAACCCCTACACGATCCAGAAGGACCTGCAGGAGGTCATGCAGCGCCTCGTCGGCATCATCCGCCGGCGCGAGGAGCTCGAGGAGTCGCTGGTGCAGCTCGCGGAGCTGAAGAAGCGCGCAGAGCACCTGACGGTCGAGGGACACCGCCAGTACAACCCAGGCTGGCATCTGGCTCTGGACCTGGCCAACATGCTGACGATCTCCGAGTGCATCGCGATGGCGGCGCTCGAGCGGGAGGAGTCACGGGGAGGCCATACCCGCGACGACTTCCCGGCGGCGTACGACGACTGGGGCCGCAAGAACATCGTCCTCACGAGGTCACCGGAAGGCCGTGTCCAGCTCGAGC
>JBOHDD010000027.1:0-4682 GCA_050699155.1 Nocardioidaceae bacterium | reverse complement strand
CCGACTGCCAGGCCTGGTGCAGACCACCGGGCAGCAGGATCACCAGCAGCACGAGCATGACGCCGAACCCGAGCAGCTCCACCTCGCCGGTGGCGCCGGGCACCAGCTGTGGGATCAGCGTCTTGAGCCCTTCGTCGAGGAACTCCACCAGGAACGCACCCACCACGGCGCCCCATACCGTCCCCAGCCCGCCGAGGACGCTGATCAGCAGGAACTTCACCGACAGCGGGAAGTTGGCCGCGTTCGGGTTGACCACGGCCAGCCAGTGAGCGAAGAACACTCCGGCCAGACCGGCGTACGCCGCCGACAGGGTGAACACCTGGAGCCTCAGTCGGAACGTGTCGACGCCCAGGGTCTCGGCGGCCACCTCGGAGTCGTTGACCGCTCCGAGCGCCCGGCCGATCCGCGACGAGACGATGTTGCGCGCGACCACCAGCCCGACCACCACGACGGGGATGAGCAGCCAGAAGTACTCCTCGGGCTCGTCGTAGGACCGGTTGTTGAACTCGGGCTTGGGGATGCCGAAGATGCCCGACGTGCCGCCGGTGAAGTCGGACTCGGTGGCGAGGACCGTGATGATGATGCCCAGGCCCAGGGTCGCCAGTGCGAGGTAGTGCCCCCGCAGTCGCAGCAGCGCGAGCCCGAGGACGAAGGCCGCCAGGCCGGCGAGCAGGACCGCCGCGACGGCCGCGAGGATCCCCGACCAGTGGTAGCGGGTGACCAGGATGGCCTGCGTGTAGGCGCCGATCGCGAAGAACGACGCCTGGCCGAGGCTCACCTGGCCGGCGAGCCCCATCAGCAGCGTCAGGCCGATCGCGGCGATCGCGTAGATCATCGCGTAGACCCCGACGTTGACCCATGACAGCGGTGCCAGCAGCGGGAAGACGGTGAGGACGGCGACCAGGACGACGAGGCCGATGACGTCGGACCGCCGGCTCGGCAGCAGCCTCATACCCGTGCCTCGACGTGCCGTCCGAACACCCCACCGGGGCGCACGACGAGGACCAGGATGAGTACGACGAAGGCCACGGCGTCGCGCAGGCCCGTGTCGACGTAGCCCGCGACCAGGCTCTCGAGGACGCCGAGCGACAGGCCACCGAGCAGCGCGCCGCGGATGGACACCAGCCCACCGAGTGCCGCGGCGACGAAGCCCTTCAGCCCGATCGCCAGCCCGGACTCCCAGGAGCTGAAGTAGACCGGGCTGGCCGCGACTCCGGCGACGGCGCCGGTGACGCCGGCGATCAGGAAGGAGAGCATGGACGCACGTGCCAGGGAGATGCCGACAAGCCGGGCGGCCGTCGGCTCCTCGGCGCACGCGCGCAGCGCCTTGCCCCAGCCGGTCCGCTCGTAGAACCAGATGAGCGAGACGGCGACCACCGCGGTGATCCCGAGGATCCACAGCTCCTGCGAACGGACCGACACACCGACGACCGTGATGTTGCCTCCGGGGAAGGGGGTCAGGCCGCGGCTGTCGGGGCCCCACAGCAGCAACATCAGCGCCTTCAGGCCGGTGGACACCCCGAGGGTGAGGATGATCGAGGTCAGGGTCGTCATCCGCCGTACCGGTGCGATCGCCAGCCGCTCCATCAGGACCGCGACGACGGCGACCGAGGCGACTGCCAGCGCCAGCGCGGCGACGAGCGGAAGCCCACTGGCAACGCCGCTGATCGCGATCAGCCCGGACAGCGCGGCGAACTCACCCTGCGCGAGGTTGATCACCTCGCTCACCGTGAAGATCGCGACGAACCCCACGGCGACGAGCGCATAGATGGCGCCGACCGACAGCCCCGCGAACGTGAGCTGCAGGAAGTCAGTCACGGTTGTTGTCGACCAGCTTCCACTCGCCATCCTGCACCGTGACGATGGCCAGGGACGTCTTGTCGAGTCCGGAGTGGTCGTCCGGCGCGAAGCTGAACACCCCACTTATGCCGACGAACCCCTGCATGCCCTCGATGTGGTCGCGCAGTGCCTTCGGGTCGGTGCCGGCGGCCTCCAGAGCCTTCACGGCGATCTGGAACCCGTCCCAGGCGTGACCCGCGAAGGTCGACGGGGACTCGCCGTACTCCTGCTCGTAGTTGGCGATGAAGTCCTCGATGACCTGCTTCTGCGGGTCGCTGTCGGGGAGCTGGTCGGCGACCACGAGCCGGCCGAGCGGGGCGAGCATGCCGTCCGCCGATGCGCCCGCGGTGTCGAGGAAGATCTGGTTGCCGACGCCGTGGCTCTGGATCACCGGCGCATCGAGGTCGAGCTGGGTGTACGCCTTCTGGGCGAGTGCGACCGCGGGCGGGATCCCCCAGATGAGGGTGGCGTCGGCGTCCGCCTCGCGCACGTTGACCATCTGCGCGGTGAAGTCGCTCGCGTCGGGGGCGAACTTCTCGGTCGTGACGACCTTGACGCCCTTCGGTGCGCCGAGGTTGTTGAGGAGCTCCTCGACACCCTCGCCGAAGGCTGAGGAGTCCTTGACGAGGCTGAGCGTCTTCCAGCCCCTCTGCGCCGCGAGGTCGACGACGTTCTCGAGCACCACCTCGTCGTTCTGTGCGGTCTTGAACAGCCACGAGGAGCCCTCGACGATGGCGACGTTGGCGGCCAGCGAGATCATCGGGACGCCGTTGCTCTCGGCGATCGGGCGCATCGCCAGGCTGGTGCCCGTCCGGGTGGCGCCGAGCAGGATGTCGACGTCGTCCTCGGTGATCAGCTTGGTGGCTGCCTCGGCCGCGACGTCCTCGGCGGACTGGTCGTCCTCGATGATCATCTCGACCCGGCGCCCATTGATGCCGCCGTCGGCGTTCAGCTGCTTGGTGAGCAGCCGCAGGGTCTGCCGTTCCGGTACGCCGAGACTTGCCCCGGCACCGGTGATGTCGAGAACGGCCCCGATCGTGATCGGGCCGCTGTCGTCGCCACCGTCACCGCCGCCGCTCTCGGTCTCGGCGCAGCCGGCGAGGACGAGGGCGCCCACCGTCGCAAGGGCGGCCAGAAGGGTTGACCGGCGTCGGGTGAGGGGTCTGCGCATGTCGTCTCCTCGGAGGCACCAGGGGCTGCGTACGAGTCGCGCGCACGATTCGATATTCGAATACCCTCTTCGCATTTCGAGCACACTATTGGCTGTGCGTCAGGCGCGACAAGGGGTGGGTCGCGGTCAGCCGTCGGTTGTGCGGTGCCGACGGCACGGGGGAGCTAGAAGTCGGGCGAGCGGGGCAGGCCGTCCACATGCCAGCCGCCGACCTTGCTCGCGGCACGGGCATTGCGGTACGTCGTCCGTTGTGTCCGGATGTGCTGCCAACGACCGTCGCGCCAGACGAACATGCGGTCGGTTCCGGAGAACCGGCGGCTCAGGCCGACCCGGCCGACCTGGCCGAGCACCACCACGACGCGACCGTCCTCGACACGACGGGTGACACCGGCGTGGAAGGAGTAGGCGGCGTCGGTCATCCACTCGCGACCCGGGCCCGGCGGAGGGAGCCGGACGAGTCGGCCGGAACGCACGGTCAGGGACGTGAAGAAGAGGGTGTGCGCGCCCATTGTGGTGCCGACCACCAGCTCCGCGCCCGGCCGGCCGTCGATCGGCGAGGCGCCGAAGAGCTCACCCTTCGGGAACCACACCGTGGCGAGGCTCCGTCGCAGCGTGCGTCCGTCCGCCGTCCTGACCCGCACGACCACCCGCTTGTCGGACACGACGACGAAGCCGACCTGGTCGCGGATGTCGTCGCCGTCGACGTCGGTGCTCGCCACCACGCGGCACGTGTCGACGTCGGTGCAGACCCCACGCGCGGGACTGGGAGTCGCCGTGTCCTGGTCGGCACAGCCGGTCGACGACGTGGCCAGCACGACGGCGACCACGCCCGCGGCGAGCCGTCCTCGCATCGTTCCCCCCAGCCTTCCCCACAGAGTCCGGGACCGCGCCGTTGGCCGCCTTGAGCCGGCGGGTCCGAACAAGTGCCAGGCACAGGATAGTCCGATCCCGGGGCCACCGCTGCGCTGTCGGTCGACCCGCGGAATCCTCGGCAGGCGGTCAGCCGGCCCGGTCGGAGACGAGGTCGACCGCGGCCTTCTCCACCTCGTCCTCGGACAGCAGGACGTGCAGAGCCGCGTCACCGAGGGGGATGAAGCTGTCCGCGCCGGCCACCCGTGACACCTGGCCGGTGAAGCCGGCGTCGACCAGCGCCGTCACGACCTGCTCGGACACACCGCCAGTGCGCCGCGTCTCGTCGACGACCAGCACCCGTCCGGTGGCGTCGGCTTCCCACAGCAGGTCGCGGACGGGCAAAGGCGCCAGCCAACGCAGGTCCAGGACCCGGCAACCGATGCCCGAGCTGCGCAGGCGCTCGGCCACCCGAAGGCTGATGTGGACGCCGTTCGCGAACGTGACGAGGGTCAGGTCGCGCCCGTCGCCGTACACGCGCCCTCGGCCGACCTCGGTGGCCGCCTGCTCGTGCCCACCATAGGAGGGGTACGTCGCCAGCCAGCCGCCGTCGCCGTCGGAGTGCAGGTCGCGCGTGTGGTACAGCGCGATGGGCTCCAGGAACACGCAGACCCGGCCGTCGGTCCTTGCCACCGAGGCGCAGGCCTGCATCATCGCGGCAGCGTCGTCGGGTCGCGCGGGCGAGGCGACGACGAGTCCGGGGATGTCGCGCAAGGACGCGACCGCGTTGTCGTTGTGGAAGTGCCCGCCGAACCCCTTCTGG
>JBOHDD010000026.1:0-5069 GCA_050699155.1 Nocardioidaceae bacterium | reverse complement strand
GGTCAGCACCGGCCGCGACCACGCCGTTCCTGCGGGCGGAGGTACGCCGGCCGGCCCCCACCGACACCACGCCCGACACCATGGTCGCGCTCACCAACGCGGTCTTCGTGGAGACCCAGGCGGCCTGGCGCCCGTCACCTCATCGAGACCTGGACAACTCACCTTCCCTTCGGCAGTGAAGGTGAGTTGTCCGGGTCTGGACGTTGCAACGCGGCGCTTGCCCGGAGGAACACCCGCACGGCTTACGGGGGAATGTGCAAATCCGGTGTGAGTTATCAACTTGATATAGATCGGCGCGGCAGCCGCAGGGCAAGTATGCACGGGCACCTCCTGACGCTAGGTTGCAGCCATGACGGAAGCGGCCATGTCCCAAGACGCCTCCGCGGGAGCCGACTCACTCGTCGTCCTCGACGGTGTCAACAAGTGGTTCGGTGACCTGCACGTCCTGCAGGACATCAACCTGCGGATCGACCGCGGCGAGGTCGTCATCGTGATCGGCCCGTCGGGCGCAGGCAAGTCCACGCTGTGCCGTGCGATCAACCGGCTGGAGACGATCAACGAGGGCGAGATCCTGCTGGACGGTCAGCCGCTGCCGGCGGAGGGCAAGGGCTTGGCGCGACTGCGCGCCGAGGTCGGCATGGTCTTCCAGCAGTTCAACCTGTTCGCACACAAGTCCGTGATCGAGAACGTCATGCTCGGCCCCGTCAAGGTCCGCAGGCAGCCGGAGAAGGACGCGCGCGCCCGGGCGCAGCAGCTGCTCGACCGGGTCGGCGTCGCCAACCAGGCCAACAAGTACCCAGCGCAACTGTCGGGCGGCCAGCAGCAGCGGGTCGCGATCGCACGTGCGCTGGCCATGGACCCGAAGGTCATGCTCTTCGACGAGCCGACGTCCGCACTCGACCCGGAGATGATCAAGGAAGTCCTCGACGTGATGGTCGACCTGGCCAAGGGCGGCATGACGATGGTCGTGGTCAGCCACGAGATGGGGTTCGCCCGCACCGCGGCCCACCGCGTGGTGTTCATGGCAGACGGCCGGATCGTCGAGGAGGCAACACCGGACGAGTTCTTCACCAATCCCAAGTCGGATCGCGCCAAGGACTTCCTCGGCAAGATTCTCAAACACTGAGGGGAAACGATGCGTTTCACAAGGACCAAGGCGCTCGTCGGCGCCGCCGCCATGGCACTCGCCCTCGGGGCATGCGGCGGCGGCGGAGCGAGTGTCGGCGAGATGGACGTCGAGGTTGCGGAGAACCCTGAGCTCCCGTCCGGCAGCCAGATGGCCAAGTTCAACCAGGCGGGCAAGATCACCATCGGCGTGAAGTACGACCAGCCCGGCGTGGGGTTCCTCGAGCCGGGCTCCGACACCCCGTCGGGCTTCGACATCGAGATGGCCAAGTACATCGCCGCCGAGATGGGCATCGCGCCCGAGGACATCGCCTGGAAGGAGACGGTGTCCGACAACCGCGAGCCCTTCCTGCAGAACGGCACCGTCGACCTCGTCGTCGCCTCCTACTCGATCACCCCCGAGCGGCGCGCGATCGTCGGCCAGGCCGGCCCTTACTACGTGACCGGCCAGCAGCTGCTCGTCCGCGAGGCGGACAAGGGCAAGATCACCGGCCCCGACGACCTCCAGGGCGTCAAGACCTGCTCGGCGGTCGGCTCCACCTCGCTCGAGACCGTGTCGCAGGAGTACGGCGCCAACCCGGTGCCCTTCGACACCTACTCCGCCTGCGTCCGTCAGCTGCAGAACAACACCGTGGACGCGGTGACAACGGACGGGGCGATCCTGCTCGGCTACGAGGCGCAGGACCCCGAGGCACTGCAGGTGGTCGGCCCGGAGTTCAGCGAGGAGCGCTACGGCGTCGGGTACATGCCCAAGGACGACACCGAGATGTGTGAGTTCCTCAACGACACCATCCAGAAGTCCTACGACGACGGCTACTTCAAGGAGGCCTTCGAGGCAACGCTCGGCGAGTCCGGTGTGGAGACCCCACAGCCACCCGATCCGGACGCCTGCGCGTGACCCGCGGTCGGGCCGACCGTAGCCTGGTCGGCCCGACCTGCCCCTGCACACGTCACAGAAGGGCTGGCCGGTGTCAACGGTGCAAGACATGTGGCCCTACCTGTGGGACGGGTTCCAGCTGACCCTTGTCCTACTGGTCGGTTCGGGGATCATCGCAACGGTTGTGGGCACGCTACTGGCCTCGATGCGAGTCTCCCCTGTGCTGCCGTTCCGCGGCTTCGGCACCAGCTACGTGAACACCTTCCGCAACACGCCGCTGGTCGTGCTGTTCATCCTCGCGGTCGAGGGGCTGCCGGCCATCGGGGTCAGGCCCGCCTTCCCCGGGCTCGGCCTCAACGTGTTCGAGGTGCTGGCGGTCGGCACCCTGGGCACCTACACCGCGGCGTTCGTCTGCGAGGCCCTGCGGTCGGGCATCAACACCGTAGACACCGGCCAGGCGGAGGCGGCGCGAGCGGTCGGCATGACCTTCGGCCAGACCCTGGCCACCGTGGTCATGCCGCAGGCCTTCCGCGCCGTGATCCCACCGCTGGCCAGCGTCTACATCGCCATGGCCAAGAACACCTCGGTGGCCGCGGCCTTCGGGGTCACCGAGGCGACCTTCCAGCTCAGCCGGATGATCGAGGCCACCGTGGCCTCCGCGGGCGTGGCATTCCTCGGGATCGCCGTCGGCTACATGCTCATCGTCTGGGTGATCTCGGGAGTCGCCGCACTGTTCGAGAGGCAGGTGGCGACGTCGCGATGAGCCTGTCCGTCCTGTACGACGTGCCGGGGCCACGCGCCCGCGTCCGGCACCGGCTGTACGCCGTCGTCGGCCTCCTCGTCATCGCCGCACTGCTCGGCTACCTCGGATGGAAGCTGTGGCAGGCCGACCAGATCACGCCGGAGAACTGGTTGTTCCTGGCGGAGCCCGACATCGTCATGCAGCTGCTCGAGGGCCTGGGTGTCACGGTGTCCACGGCCGCGTTCGCGATCGTGCTCGCCATCGTGTTCGGCGCGGTCTTCGCCGCCGGGAGGCTGTCCGACCACGCCTTCGTGCGCTGGCCGAGCGTCGCGGTGGTCGAGTTCTTCCGCGCGGTACCGGTGCTGCTGATGATCTACTTCCTCAACTTCACGTTCTCCGAGCAGCTCGGCGCCTCGGGGTCCGTGATCGTGGCGCTGTTGCTCTACAACGGGTCGGTGCTGGCGGAGGTCTTCCGGGCCGGGATCCTCGCGGTCCCGAAGGGCCAGCGCGAGGCGGGCTTCTCCATCGGCCTTCGCAAGAGCCAGGTGCTGTGGATGATCCAGGCGCCCCAGGCCGTCAGCACGATGCTGCCGGCGATCATCAGCCAGTGCGTGGTTGCGCTCAAGGACACCGCGCTCGGCTACGCCATCGGCGCCCCCGAGATCACGCGGGCCGGCAAGCAGATCTTCACCGCGATCACGTACAACAACCCGATCGCGGTCGGCCTGGTGCTGGTGGCCGTGTTCGTGGCGATCAACTACTCGCTGTCCAGGTTGGCCCAGTTGCTGGAGGCTAGGATGCGCCGGCAGGGCAAAGAGGCCGTGCACACGGCGGCGCAGCCACCGATCTAGACCGAGACCGGACCGAACCTGCGAAGGGACAGCATGGTCGTCCACTCCGCGACGCTGGCGATCAACGAGGAGATGCAGGCGCGGCTCCGCCGCGGCGAGTCCGTCGTACACCTGGGCTTCGGCGAGGCTGGGCTGCCGGTCCTCCCCGAGATCACCGGGGCCCTGCACGCGGCGGCCGACCTCAACGCCTACGGCCCCGTCACCGGGTCGCCGCCGGTGCGGGAGAGTGCCGCCGGCTACCTCACCCGGCGCGGGATGCCCACCCAGGCCGACCAGGTGGTGCTCGCGCCGGGCAGCAAGGCGCTGCTGTTCGCGTTGATGTGCGCCGTACCCGGCGACGTCGTGCTGCCCACGCCGTCGTGGGTCACCTATGCCGCCCAGGCCTCCCTGACCGGCAAGCGCGTGCTGCCGGTCCCCATCCCCTCCCGCGCCGGCGGTGTGCCGGACCCGGACCTGCTCGAGGACGCCCTGGTCCGGGCGCGTGCCGAGGGCGCGGACCCGCGGATCCTCATGCTCACGCTGCCCGACAACCCCACCGGCACGAGCGCGGACGGCGGCACCGTGGCACGTGTCTGCGCGCTGGCCCGACGCCACGGCCTCGTCGTGCTCTCCGACGAGATCTACGGTGACCTGGCCGAGCATCCCGCCGAGGTGCCCCGCCCTGCGGCGCTCCTGGGCGACCACGTGGTGTGCACCGCCGGGCTCAGCAAGAACCTCGCCCTCGGTGGTTGGCGGATCGGCTTCGCACGCACCCCGGCGACCGCGTGGGGCCGGGACCTGATGACCCGACTCGTCGGGGTCGCCAGCGAGGTCTGGTCGAGCCTGTCGATGCCGATGCAGGTGGCCGCGGGCTTCGTCCTCGACGAGCCCGACGCCGTGACCGCGCGGGTCGCGGCCAGCCGCCGCCTGCACCTCGCGGTCTCACACGCCATGTACGACGTCTTCACCGACGCCGGCGCGGTGTGCCGCCGCCCGTCCGCGGCCTTCTACCTGTACCCCGACCTCGAGGCGCTGCGGGCGGGCTTCGCCCGCCACGGCGCGACCACCGGAGCCACCGCCGCCGCCCATCTCCTCGACCGGCACGGCATCGGAGTCCTGCCCGGCGAGTCCTTCGGGGACGACCCGCGTGCGCTGCGGTTCCGGGTTGCCACCAGCCTGCTCTACGGACAGGGCGAGCAGCGTTTGCGGGCTCTCGACAGCGACGACCCGGTCCGGCTGCCCTGGATCTCCGCGGCGCTCGCCACCGTCCGGGACGCCCTGGACGAGGTTTCCCACCCCGGTTGACCCCGCCCTTCGCAGTCTGCCGTGCCCCCTACGTAGTCCGCCGCGCCCCTTGAGTGTGCAGGTGTCAGCGGGCGGTCTCGGTGGCGCGGGACTCGCGCACCACGGTCACCCGGATCTGGCCGGGATAGGTGAGCTCCTCCTCGATCTGCTTGGCGATGTCGCGGGCGAGCACCTGTGCCTGGATGTCGTC
>JBOHDD010000025.1:0-4886 GCA_050699155.1 Nocardioidaceae bacterium | reverse complement strand
CGGTTGCGCAGCAGCGTCTGCCAGTCCCAGCCGATGCCGCCGGGAGTGACCGGTGGGCTTCCGCCGGGGTCCTGGGGCGGGTCGGCGTCGAGGGAGGTCATACGTGTGCGGACCGCGTCGACGAACTCCGAGACCAGCTCGGCCGGGTTCCGGTCGCGACGCTCCTCGATGCCGGCACGTGTGTACGCCGTGGTCACGTCGCGGGTACCGATCACCTCGCCGTCGACGTCGGGCCCGGGGGCGCCTGCCAGCTCGGACTCGATGGCCGCGAGATGAGCGACGACGTCGCGCACGCTCCAGCCGGGGCAGTCGGTCGGCCGGGCCCATTCGGCGTTGTCGAGCTCGGCGACGAGGTCCTCGACGTCAGCGGCAGAGTGCTTCCAGGCGGCGATGTAGCTGGCGAGGGGATCCATGCACTGACTCTAGGCAACGACCCGCGGGAACGGTCCAGGGGTTGCACAACCGGTCTGGTGGTGCGGTCAGAAACGGTCGCCGTGGCGGCGCTCCTCGACCGTGTGCCTGGTGCGGCTGCGTTGGGCGTTCATCACCAGCGCGAGGATGATGGCCAAGGCGCCCGCGGCCAACAGGATGACGCCAAGTGCGTCGTCATCTAGGAACTCCAGATCGAGGTCGAGCGCCCACATCAGGATGGCGCCGGCCACGATCAGGATGATACCCAAACCGATGCCCATGATGACTCCTTCGTGTAGGGCGACGGTTCATGTCGCCGGGCTGGAGGCAGGGATAACCCGGCCCCCCATGCAGTTCGATCGCATACCCAAATCGGCGTCCCGTCAAATCTCCACGCCAATGACGGGCTCTTTGGTATCAGAAGGCGCTTTCGTCAAGGTCCATCACCGAGAGGTCGGTGGACTCGGCGATCGCCCGCTCGGCAGACAGCTTGGGGAGGACGTTGCGTGCGAAGAACTGCGCACCCGCGACCTTGCCCTCGTAGAACGACTTGTCCTTGGCCGTCACCTCCTCGCCCAGCGCGGTCAACGCGACCTCGGCCTGCCGCAGCAGCAGCCAGGAGCAGACCACGTCGCCGAGCGCGGACAGCAGCCGCGAGCTGTTGAGTCCGACCTTGTAGACGTTGCGCGGGTCGCCGCCCTCGGCCTGCGGGTTGGCCGACATCAGCTGCTCGACCAGCAGCCCGACCATCGCCTGGACGTCCTCGAGCCCCTGCGCCAGCAGCTCGCGCTCCTGCTTGAGCCGGCCGTTGCCGGACTCCTCGGACAGGAACTCCTCGATCTCGCCGGCGAGGTGACCGAGAGCCCGGCCCTGGTCCTTCACGATCTTGCGGAAGAACAGGTCCATGCCCTGGATGGCGGTGGTGCCTTCGTACAGCGTGTCGATCTTCGCGTCGCGGACGTACTGCTCGATCGGGTAGTCCTGGAGGAAGCCCGACCCACCGAGGGTCTGCAGTGACTCGGTGCCCAACAGCACCCAGGAGCGCTCGGATCCGTAGCCCTTGACGATCGGCAGCAGCAGGTCGTTGACCCGCTCGGCCACCTCGTCGGTCTCGCCCGCGTGCTCGGCGATGGCGATACGGTCCTGGTACGTCGCGGTGTAGACGACCAGCGCGCGTAGCGCCTCGGCAAAGGACTTCTGGGTCAGCAGTGAGCGGCGCACGTCCGGGTGGTGCGTGATCGTCACGCGAGGCGCCGACTTGTCCGTGGCCCGCGTCAGGTCGGGGCCCTGCACCCGGCTCTTCGCGTAGTCCAGTGCGTTCAGGTACCCCGTGGACAGGGTGGCGATCGCCTTCGTGCCCACCATCATCCGGGCGTGCTCGATCACCTGGAACATCTGCGCGATGCCGTTGTGCACCTCGCCGAGCAGCCAGCCGCGAGCCGGGTGCTTCTCACCGAAGGTCAGCTCGCAGGTCGTGGAGACCTTGATCCCCATCTTGTGCTCGACGTTGGTGGCGTAGACCCCGTTGCGCTCGCCGGTGAGCTCACCGGTCTCGGGGTCGAACTCGTGCTTGGGTACGACGAACAGCGAGAGCCCTTTGGTGCCCGGCCCGCCGGCGCCCTCGACACCGACAGGGCGGGCGAGGACGAGGTGGATGATGTTCTCGCTCATGTCGTGCTCGCCCGAGGTGATGAAGCGCTTGACGCCCTCGATGTGCCAGCTGCCGTCCTCGGCCGGCCTCGCCTTGGCGCGGCCGGCGCCCACGTCGGAACCGGCGTCGGGCTCGGTCAGCACCATCGTCGAGCCCCACCGGCGGTCGACCATGTGCTGGGCGATCCGCTTGTCGCGCTCGGTGCCGTTGCGGTAGACGACGTGCGCGAAACCGAACCCGGCCGCGTAGATGTGCACCGCCGGGTTGGCGCCGAGAACCATCTCCGCGACCGACCAGCGCAGCGAGGGCGGCGTCGGCTGCCCACCGAGTCCGGCCGGCAGGTCGAGGCGCCACCACTCGGCGTCGACGTAGGCCTGGTAGCTCTTCCGGAACGCCTCCGGCATGGTGACCTCGCCCGTCCGCGGGTCGAAGACCGGCGGGTTGCGGTCACCCTCCTCGAACGACGCCGCGAGGTCCTCTCGAGCGAGCCGGTCGATCTCACCGATGATGCTGCGGGCGGTATCGATGTCGACCTCGTCGTAGAGACCCTGGCCAAGGATCGCGTCGCGACCGAAGACCTCGAACAGGTTGAACTCGATGTCGCGGACGTTGCTCCTGTAGTGGCTCATCAGACCCACTTTCACCGTCGTCGGGCCGCTGCCGCGGCGGGGCGTACTCATCAGTAGCTCCAAGTATCGTACCCGCGAGTAACTGACACAACCACCCGTGTGTCGGGTGTCACGTGGCGCCTCTTCCGCCGTTCTCGACTTGCACTCTCGAGTTTCTCTGTTTAATCTACTGAACAGATTGACTTAACTGAGAAGGGTGCATTCATGCGTAGTCTCGTACTCCTGGCTGTCGTGGGCTTCGTCGCCCAGCTGGTCGACGGCTCTCTCGGCATGGCCTACGGCGTGACCTCGTCGACGATGTTGCTGGCTGTCGGGGTCGCACCCGCGGCCGCGTCGGCGGTCGTGCACCTCTCGGAGGTCGGCACCAGCCTGGTGTCCGGTGCCGCGCACTGGAAGTTCGGAAACGTCGACTGGCGGGTGGTCTCGATCCTGGCCGTGCCCGGCGGCGTCGGTGCCTTCGTCGGCGCGACCTTCCTGGTCAGCCTGCCCGGCGACCTCGCCGCACCGTGGGTGGCCCTGCTGCTGCTGAGCCTCGGCCTCTACGTCATCTACCGGTTCCTGCGTCTGAACGGCGCACGGCCACAGCTCAAGCCCCGGCCGTCCGCGTTCTTCCTGGCGCCGCTGGGAGTCGTCGCGGGCGCCATGGACGCGATTGGGGGAGGGGGCTGGGGCCCGGTGGGCACCTCCTCGCTGCTCTCGTCCGGCCGGATGGAGCCCCGCAAGGTGATCGGCACGATCGACACCTCGGAGTTCGTCGTCGCCGTGGCGGCCTCGCTCGGCTTCCTGTTGGGTCTGGGTCAGGCGGGCATCGACTGGGCCTGGGCGGGCATGCTGCTGATCGGCGGCGCGGTCGCGGCTCCGATCGCCGCGTGGGTGGTCAAGCATCTCGCCGCGCGAGTCCTGGGTGTGGCCGCGGGTGGCTGGATCGTGCTCACGAACGCCAAGACCGTGCTCGAGGGCTGGCTCGGCATGTCGGAGACCTCCACCACGCTCTGGGTGATCATCGCCGCCCTGGCCATCGTCTGGGTCTCTCTGATCGCGGGCGCCGTGAGCGCGGACAGGGCAGCCAAGCGCCGGGAGGCCGAGGCACAGCCGGTGAGTTGAGCCGACTGCCAACCGCCCGTGCCCGGCCGCCGGTAACGGCAGCCGGGCACGACACGGGTCGTGCTCCGCGGAAGGATCGTGGGCAATGTCAGCCGTTCTGACAGACTTAGGGGCCATGCGGGTCTCTGCCAAGTCTGACTATGCGCTGCGGGCGCTGATCGAGATTGCCGTGCACAAGGACGTGGGACCAGTCTCGGCCGAGGAGCTGGGCCGCCGTCAGGACATCCCCCACGGCTTCCTCCAGTCCATCCTGGCCGACCTGCGTCGCGCCGGCATCGTCGTCAGCCAGCGGGGACAGTCCGGTGGGTGGCGGTTGGCCATGACCGCCGAGGCCGTCACCGTCGCCGACGTTATCCGCGCGGTCGATGGCCCGTTGGTCAGTGTGTACGGCCTGAGGCCGGAGGCCGTCACCTACAACGACGCGGCCTCGGGTCTGCAGGGGGTGTGGATCGCGGCTCGAAGCAGCCTGCGCGATGTGCTCGAGCACGTCACGCTGGCGGATCTCGCGGGCGGCACCCTGCCGGACTCCGTCGCCGGACGAACCCAGGACAAAGAGGCCTGGCGCCCGCACTGACCCGCCGGCACACCGAGCACCCGTTCGCCGCCCCGCGGCGGCGATGGCATTTGGTTGCTTAAAACTAGTAAATTAGTATAGTTACTCCCCAACAGGCGAAGGGAGTAGCGATGACGGATCGGAACGGGACCCCGGGCGATGCCCTCCGGGTCGTCGTGGTCGGCGGTGGGGCCAGCGGTGCGTTGGTGGCCGCAAACCTGCTGCAGGCCGCACAGCATGCCGGCCCCGTCGACGTACGGGTGATCGAACGCGAGGACCTCGTCGGACCGGGGCTCGCCTACCGCACCACGGATCCACGCCACCTGCTCAACAACGTCGCCGCCCGGCTGAGCGTGTTCGAGCAGGAGCCCGACCATCTGTTGCGCTGGTGTGACGAGCGGGGGATCCCCGCCGAGCCGCAGTCGTTCCTGCCGCGGCAGGTATACGGCAGGTACCTCGCGAGCGTGCTGGCCGCGACAGAGGTGCCATCGGGCAGCAGGCTGCACCGGTTCCGGGGCGAGGTGTGCGATGTCGAGCC
>JBOHDD010000024.1:0-3421 GCA_050699155.1 Nocardioidaceae bacterium | reverse complement strand
CTGCTCGGGAGTGACGACGTCCATGATCACGCCGCCCTTCAGCATCTCGGCCATCCCCCGCTTGACGCTGGCGGTGCCCCTGGCGGGATGCTCGGCAGCGGCGGGGTCGGTGGGGGCGGGGTGCGATGCGTTCTCGGTCACGGTAGTCCTCGGTCGGGTGCGTGGGTCGGTATGTCCCCCATCGTAATGGCCACTGCGTCCGCCGCCGCGCGCTGTGACACATCCCGACGTGCGCAGGGGCGGGCGCGGTCAGGGCAGCGCCCGGGGCCAGCTGTCGTCCAGCTCGACCATCGCCGGCAGGTCTGCCCGTCCGGCCAGGCCGAACCACCGCACCGCGCGGTTGCGCCGCAGGGCCAACGCCGAGGCGACGACGTCGTTGTGGAACCTGCGCGCGAGCTCCACCTTGCGGCATGCGTTGCCCAGCTCGGCCAGCAGCTCCTCCGCGTCCGGATGCCCCTGCAGGCGGGCGACCTCCGTCGCGTCGTCCAGCGAGGCCACCAGCGCGCGGCTCAGGTTGGACTCGGCGACCTCGCGGTCGGCCTCGTCACTGGCACGCGCCAGATGGGCGGCGTCGAGCAGCAACAACGAGCGGGCCGGGTCCAGCAGCCCGGTCGCCGCCAGCTCGAGAGTGGCGCCCGACCGGTGCATCAGCTCGGCCTCCAGCCCCGCCCGGGCGCCGTTCACCCGGTGGTGCAGCCGGTCCACCCGCCCCGCCGTCCACGACAGCAGTACGGCGAACGTCACCAGGACCGCGACGGCCAGCAGCAGCCACTCCATCAGGGCTCCTCCCCGACGGGACCGGCGCCGGCGCACACCGTCTCGTACACCCGCAGGATGTCGCGGCAGAGCACCGACCAGTCGTAGCGGCGGACCGCCACCGAGGCCGCCTTGCGCAGCATGCCGCGGCGCACGTCGTCCTGGAGCAGCTCGACCGCCGCCGCGGCCAGGGAGTCGGCGTCGCCGGCGGGGAACATCGTCCCGAGCTGCCCGTAGTCCAGCACCCGGCGGAAGGCGGCCAGGTCGCTGGCCAGGACCGGCGCACCCGCGGCCATCGCCTCCACCAGGATGATGCCGAAGCTCTCGCCACCGGTGTTCGGTGCGACGTAGAGGTCCGCCGAGGACAGCAGCTCTGCCCTGGTCTGCTCGTCGACGAGCCCGAGGAACGTCACGTCGTCCCGGTGGTCACGAGGCACCGTCTGCCGGGCGGCGTCCACATCGCCCCTGCCGGCGACGTACAGATGGGCGCCCGGTCGCTCGCGCGCGATCGCGGGGAAGGCCCGGAGCAGCGTCCCCAGGCCCTTGCGCGGCTCGTCGAGGCGGCCGAGGAACACCAGGGTCCCCCCGCTGCCGGCCCACCTCGGTGAGGACGCCGCGCCGCTGAAACGGTCGACGTACAACCCGTTGGGGATGATCACCGGCTCCCCGCCGAAGTGCTGGACGAGCGTGGACCGGGCGTGTTCGGACACCGCGATACGGCCCGCGATCTTCTCCATCGTCGGCCGCAGGATCGCGGCGCCGGCCGACATCGCGCGCGACCGCTCCATCGCCGAGTGGAAGGTCACCACGATCGGCCCCCGGGCCGCCCACAGCGCCAGCAGGGACACGCTGGGCACGGCCGGCTCGTGGATGTGGAGTACGTCGAAGCGCCCCTCGACGAGCCAGCGGCGGACCCGCGCGGCCGACATCGGGCCGAACGCCAGCCTGGCGACCGAGCCGTTGTACGGGACCGGCACCGCGCGACCGGCCGGCACGACGTACCCGGGAAGTGCGTCGTCGTCGTCGGCCGGCGCCAGCACGGACACCTGGTGGCCGCGAGCGATCAGCGCCTCGGCCAGGTCCCGCACATGGTTCTGCACTCCGCCGGGTACGTCCAGCGAGTACGGGCACACGAGTCCGATCCTCATGCCGGCTCCAGGTCGTCGGTGAACACCCGTTGCAGCATGTGCCAGTCCTGCGGGTGCGCCCGGATCGCCTCGCTGAACGCGTCCGCCACACCCTGCGTCATCTCCCGCAGACCTTCACTGCCCGTCACCGGCGCGACGCGCTCGTGCACCGTGAGGTGCATCCGTGGACCGTCGTAGGCCAGGGTCGCCGGCAGCAACGGCGCACCGGTCGTCCGGGCGATCGCGGCGGGACCGCCAGGCAGCCTGGCCGGCGCGCCGAGCAGCTGCACCTCGACACCGCTCGCGGACAGGTCGCGGTCGGCGACCAGGCAGATCAGCCGACCCGCCCGGGCCCGGGCGAACAGGGTCCGCAGCGGCGGCTCGGCACCACCGGTCAGCGGAAGCACCTCCATCCCGAGGCTCTCGCGGTAGGCGACGAACCGCCGGAAGAGCCGCTCGGGCTGAAGGCGTTCGGCGACCGTCGTCAGCGGCATCCCCGTCATGCAGGCCCACGCGCCGGCCATGTCCCAGTTCGCCAGATGGGGAAGCGGTATGACGACACCACGGCCCTCCGCGTATGCATCCCGCAGCCGGTGCTCGTGATGGACGACCATCCTCTCGAGCACCAGGTCGCGGGACCACACGGGCAACCGGAACGCCTCGCACCAGTAGCGCAGGTAGGAGCGCACGCCCTGACGCGACAGCTCGTCGATCTCCGCGTCCGTTGCCTCGGGGCAGGCGCGACGCAGGTTCGCCTGGAGCCGGCGTACGCCACTCCCCTGCCGCCGCCAGATCTGGTCGGCCATCCTCGCGAACGCGGCGTGTGCGACGGGTTCGGGGAGGTGACGGGTCACGGCCCACCCCAGCCCGTAGGCGGCGTCCACGAGCCGGTTGGTCATGTGCGCAGCGCCTGACGACGGACCAGCACTATCCGCTGGACGACGGTGACGGTGCTCGCGGCGGCGAGCAGCGCCAGCGCGGCCACGAGCAGTGGCTGGAAGTCCAGCACCCCGGCGAAGAACGTGGCGACCAGGATCAGCACGAGGCGGTCGGCACGTTCGGCGACTCCTCCCTTGGCCTGCATGCCGAGGCTTTCGGCACGGGCACGCGCGTACGACGTCACGCTGCCCATCACGAGGCAGTACAGCGCAAGCGCCGCCAGCCAGAGCTGGTCACCCTTGCCGGCGAACCACAGGACCAGGCCGGCGAAGACGGCGGCGTCTCCCAACCGGTCGAGGGTGGAGTCGAGGAAGGCACCCCATGACGAGGTGCGGTCGGAGAGCCGGGCCATCTGCCCGTCGACCATGTCCGAGAACACGAACGCGGTGACCACCAGGACCCCGACCACGAACTCGCCGCGCGGGAAGAACACGAGCGCACCGCCGGCAACACCGAGCGTGCCGACGAGAGAGACGGCGTCGGGGCTCACCCCGAGGCGCAGCAGCAGCCGGGCGATGGGTGTCACCAACCGGACCCAGAAGGCGCGGAACCGTTCGAGCATGGGGCTGATGCCGCTTCCTGGCCGGGGGCTTGGGTCG
>JBOHDD010000023.1:0-5190 GCA_050699155.1 Nocardioidaceae bacterium | reverse complement strand
GCGCAGTGGCGCTCGCGTCCCGTCGAAGAGCCGTGCGTTCGTCAGCCACAGCGGCCGCTCTGGCGAGCGAGGGCTGGCGAACAGCAACGCCGGGACCCGGACTTCCACCGATGACTCCTTAGGCCGGTTCCACGGTCCACCGCCCCAGTACACCATACACTCTTCTGTATACGAACCCCACGTTGGTATTCTCTTTCCATGGACCGGCGCCTTGACCCTTTGGCGGGGTTGTTCGCGCCGACCTCCGAGGGCGGCGCTCGACGGCGCCTGAACGGCCCGGTTCCCAGTGACGCGCTGCCCTATGCCGTCCGCATGCGCGACGGGGTTCGCCTGGCCACCGATGTCTACCTGCCCGACCGGGGCCGCCGGTGGCCGGTGCTGCTTTCTCGTCTCCCCTACGACAAGGCCGGTGATGAGTGCTTCATGCCGAGCATCGCGCGCTGGTTCACCGAACGGGGATACGCCGTGGTCGTGCAGGACGTGCGAGGCAAGGTCCGATCCGGTGGAGAGCTTGCGCCGTTCCGCAGCGAGCTCGTCGACGGCTACGACACGATCGACTGGATCAGCGCGCAGAGCTGGTTCGGCGGACCGGTCGGCATGTTCGGGGACTCGTACTTCGGCTGGACCCAATGGGCCGCCGCGGCGTCACAGCATCCAGCCCTGCGCGCGATCACGCCACGCGTGATCTCGGCAGACGCGGCTGACATCACTTCCCGGCAGGGAGTGTTCGCCCTGGAAGTGAGCGCGCTGTGGGCGTTCGAGACCTGGGTCGACGAGGGGCTCTACGACTACGAGGCGGGGCTCGACTGGGATGTTCGCCCCCTGTCAGAAGTCGTCCCGACCGCTCTGGGTGGTCGTCGTTCGCTCTTCCTGGATGACGTCGCGACCGGCCGCCTCCCCGACGAGGCCCGTCTTGCTGTGCGAGGCGACGTTCCCGCGCTGCACCTGGGCGGATGGTGGGACATCACGCAGCGGGGCCAGATCGCCAGTTGGCACAATGCGCGTGGCCGACGGAGCGCGCCGCAGTTCTTGGTCATGGATGCGGTCGACCACGGGTGGACACATCTGCGAAAGCCGGGGCAGGGGTACGTCGACCCCCGCACGGACGAACCCACGATGCAGCGATACCTCGACCACTACCTCGGGCCGCTTGTTCCGTTCCTGGACCACTTCCTTGCCGACAAGGCGTCGTACGCACAGCCGCCTGTCCGGTGGATGCTCGCCCACGACTCATGGCGGGACAGTCAGACCTGGCCGCCGGCAGACGGCCGGCCGGTGGACTGGTTTCTCCACGGACGCCACGATCCACGTCGCGGAGCCCTGGTCGACACCGCGGAGACCAATGAGCGTGTGGTGACGTGGACGCACGACCCGCACGACCCCGTTCCGAGCCTCTCGCACGCATACCACCCGCTCATCGAACCGGCCGACGAGACAGAGCTGGACCACCGTGACGACATCCTGGTCTACGAGACCGACCCGCTACGCCACCCACTGGATCTCGCGGGGCCGGCGAGTGTCACGTTGACCCTCACCTCGAGTGCCGTATCCGCACACCTGATGGCGACGGTCAGCGATGTGGATCCCGGCGGGTCGGCCATGAAGATCCTCGACGGTGCCGTCCGCGCCGCCGGTCGGTGGCCCCGTGAGCTGGTCGTCGATCTCGGCAGCACCGGCTATCGCCTGCGTCCGGGGCACCGGCTCCGGCTCTCTCTGAGCTCCTCACAGTTTCCCCGCTACCTGCTGCATCCGGGTACGGCCGCCGATCCGTGGACGACACGAGACCTGTGTCGCAACGAGCAACAGGTCGTCCTCGGGGGTGCGCGGGGTGCTCGCCTGCGGTGCTTCGCTCTTCAGCGCAGCGGCGAGCACACATGAAGGGCTTCCGTCCCCAGCCGGCCGTCAAGGGCGCCCCGGACAAAACTCTGACCAGCAAACGCGTGTACCACGCGCTTCGCGGCGCGATCATGCACGGTGAGCTCGTCGGCGGAACCAGCCTGGGAGAGACCCAGGTCGGCGCCCAGCTCGGAGTGTCACGCACCCCAGTGCGCGAGGCATTCGCCGAGCTGTTGAACCAGGGACTTCTCGAGGAAGGGTCCCGACGCCAGGTCGTGATCGCCGACCCGTCGCCCGAGCTGATCGACGAAGTGGTGCTCATGCGGGACGCGCTGGAACCCGTGCTCGCACAGCAGGCAGCCCAGGCGATGGACGTCTCAGACGTCGACCAGCTGCGGCTGATCATGATCCGCGGCCGCCGCGCGATCCAAGCCAAGGACCTCAACGCCTACCTCGACTGCGACGAAGACTTCCATCTGCACATTCCGCACGCCGCAGGCCTCCACCTCGCCGAGGACGCATTGCGCCGGCTGCGCGGACTCACCCGGCTGACCGTACGTCGTCGCGACTGGGACAACGCGCTGTTCACCAGGATCGCCGACGAGCACGAAGCCCTCATCGAAGCCCTTGCAGGCAACGACGGGCACCGCGCCGCTGAAGCGATGGCGGCGCACCTGACGTCCTGCACGCCGTACTGACCGGAAAGTCCCTTACCGCTTACGGTAGTAGGCCAGCAGGTGCTCCCGCAGGTAGGTGAGGTGCTCGACCATAGCCTCGGCACCAGCGTCTGGGTTCCGGTCCGCGATCGCCTGGACGATGCGCTGGTGCTGCCGCACTGTAGTGCGACCGACCTCGGGGGAGAGGTCCAGGTAGTGAACGGGTTCGGTCTGCAGGTGCAGGGCGCTGACGAACGACGCCAGGACGCGGTTGCCCGACGCCCGCGCGATGGTGCCGTGGAACTGCTCGTCCAGGGTCGGCACCCTGGGGTCCTCGACCGAGATCGACTTCTGCAGATCCAGCACACCCCGGAGCTCGGCAAGGTCCTCCTCGGTCCGGTTGGCGGCCGCGAGCCGCACCGAAGGCACCTCCAGGTGCTGACGGACGATGGCGACCTCCTCGAACTCGATACTTCCCAGTGTGAGAAGCGTGTACATCGAGTCGGCCAGCGCGCTGCGCAGCGAGGACGGGTCTGCGCTGCGGACGAAACTGCCACCTCCCGCCCCCGGGGTCTTCTCGATGAGACCCTGGGTCGCGAGCGACCGAAGCGCCTCCCGCACGGTCGAGCGGCTCACGCCGAACTGGTGAGCCAGCTCTACCTCCCCGGGCAGCTTTTCACCGGAGCGCAGTGCGCCCGACACGATGGCGGCTTTGATCTGGTCCTCAACCTGTTGGCGGGGCCTCAGTACCTTGGTTCCGACCATCTTGGTCGCCTTGAGCGAATTCTCCACGGTCAATCCCCCGTTCCGTGCTGGTGGAGCGTCGCGCGGGCGACGGGTTGTGCACGTTGTGCGCCCAGGAGATGAATCTTAACGGGCGAGACATCCCGCCGCGATGCTCGGGCGAGCCGCCGACGTCTGTGCACCGCGGCCCTCAGCTGGAGGCAGCCTTCTCGGCGCGGTCGGCCGCCGCGAAGTCGACGTCCTTGGTCTCCGGGCCCATCGCGGCACCCACCGTGATCAGTGCACCTCCGATGACGAGGAGCGGCAACACCGTCCATTCGAAGGGCATGAGGGCCGACAGCCAGTCCTGGAAGAAGGCGTAGAAGGACGGGATCACGACGGCGAGGCTGTAGCCGAGCCCGAAGCCGGTAGCACGCACGGCGGTGTGGAAGCGCTCGTTGATGTAGACCGTGGCCAGGCCCCAGTTCGAGATGACCAGTACGACGAGCGCGCTCACGAGCACGACGATTGCGACCATACTGCTCGGTGTGGTCGCCAGCAGGAAGGCATATACGACCGTGCCCACGACGCCGGCCACACCGCCCCACGCCATGAGGAACGGCCTGCGTCCGATGCGTTGCGCCGTGTTCGCGGCCACGATGTAGGTCGCCGTCACGCAGAGGTAGGCGATGATCAGCGTCATCGTGACCTCCGTGCCGGACATGCCGAGCTCGCTGGTCATCAGGCCGGGCAGGATGGCCGTCACGCAGTTCAGGGAGAGCCAGAACCCCGTCATGAGGGTGAAGACCTGGAGGAAGTTTCGGCGGTTCTCGCCGCTGAAGAGGTTCTTGACCGGGTTGCCGCCACCGCTGGCGTTGAACAACTCGGACTCACTGACGCTGCGGACGTAGTAGACGACGAACCCCAGCGCGAGCAGGCCGCCGATGAAGAACGGGATGCGCCAGCCCCACTGCACGTACGGCGACCCCAGACCGTCCGCGGGAGCGATCTGCAGCATCACCAACGTGATGAGGGCGACCGTCACATACGCCAGCGGGAACCCGGTCATGATGAGCCCGCCGTTGATGCCACGCTTCTCCCTGGGCGAGTACTCCATGGCCAGCGGGCTCGCCGCAGTGTACTCACCACCGACGAAGACGCCGATGACGAACCGCAGCGCCACGAACACCACGACCGAGGCAATGCCCCAGGACTCGTAGCCGGGGAGCAGGCCGACGACGACCGTGAGAATCCCAAACCCGGAGACGGCGACGACCGTGGCCTTCTTGCGTCCGCGGGTGTCGGCGTAGCGGCCGAAGATCAGGGCGCCGAGTGGTCGACCCACCAGAGTCGCCGCGAAGATCATGCCCGTGACGATGGCCGTCGCGGAGTCCGACAGGTCCGGGGAGATGAAGTACTGGATCGCCGGTGCCAGCACGATGATCGGCAGGTAGATGTCGAACATGTCCACGAAGAACCCGAGAAAGGCACCTCGCTGCGCGTGTCTCCGGGCGTGCTCGCGATCCGTGGCGTGCACCTGTGTCGTCGTCATGCCCCATTCCTCCATCTCGGTTGCAGCCGGGAGTGCGAACAGCCCTGATCGGTTGGTTCCGCGATAATGTCCGTCATTTTCTGGTGTGTCAAGAGTCACGCTCGGACGGCTAGAACAACAGGTCACTTCTCGATCGCAGCGTAAATGTCGGACCTTGACACTCCGGTCGACATCTCCCTACGTTTCTCGGCATGAACAGCGTCGCGGAGGGTGAGCGGTGAGCTCGGCATCCAACGCGGGCCCCGCCCCGGCCAGCCCACCGTTGCACGGCCTCCGGGTCGTCGACCTGTCGACGTCCTACGCGGGGCCCACCGCGTCGATGTACCTCGCCGACCTGGGAGCCGACGTCGTCAAGGTGGAACGGCCGCGGCGCGGTGACGACGCCCGGTCCTGGGGCCCGCCGTTCGTCGGCGGCGCCTCTGC
>JBOHDD010000022.1:0-4291 GCA_050699155.1 Nocardioidaceae bacterium | reverse complement strand
CTGACCCGTCCGACGTCCCCGCCCAGCAGCTCGTCCACGAGGGCCTTGCAGACGATGCCGTAGGAGCACAGCCCGTGCAGGATCGGCCTCGGGAACCCGGCCGCCTCGGCGAACAGGGGGTCGCTGTGCAGCGGGTTGCGGTCACCACACAGCCGGTACCAAAGCGCCTGCTGAGGCAGCGTCGGCGTCGACACCTCGATGTCCGGCGGGCCGTCGGGCAGCTCCACTCTGGCCGAGGGCCCACGCTGGCCGCCGAAGCCGCCCTCACCCCGCGCGAAGATGCTGGACCGCGTCGCGAACAGCGCCCGCCCGCCGTCGTCGACGGCCTCGCTCTCCTGGACGATCACCGCAGCCGAGCCCTTGTCGTACACGTCGGCAATCCGCGAGCGGAGCGTGGCCCCGCCCTCGGTCGGGAGTGGACGGTGCACGACCAGCTCCTGCCCGCCGTGCAGCACAGCCGCCAGGTCGACGTCGATGCCCGGGAACGAGACCGCCGGCGGCTCGAACACGTGGGAGGTGGGAGCGACCAGCGCGAACGTCGGCAGCACACGCAGGTCGCTCTCGGTGGCGTAGCGCAGCTCGGCGGCCGATGTCGGGTCGCCTCCGGCGCCGAGGGCGAGGTGGTAGAGCAACACGTCGCTCGCGGTCCAGGTGAACCGCTGCTCGGGCAGCTCGGCGCCGATGGCGATGCTGGGGTCGATGGGCACGAGTCCTCCGTCGGTCGAGTGTAGGTGCCGGTGAGATGAACCCCGGTGAGGCGCATACTGGGTCGGAAACGACCCATGGAGCACCTCGGCCGAGGCGTCTCCAGCCAGTCCGGGAGGCGATCGGTGATGACCACCTTTGCAGAAGCGTTCGCAAACTCGTGCGTGGAGGCGGCCGAGTGGCGTGAGGCCAAGGCGGTCGAGGAGGACGACGTGCGCAACATCCATTGCGCCGAGGCGCTGCGAACCGCCGCATCGTGGGCGCAGTCCACCGAGGACGCCGAGGATCACCTACACCAGATGCTTCCCGACGTGACCCAGACTGCCGGGCTGCTCCTGCTGGGGCACACCGCGCAGCGCATCCTCGCGGCGTACTGCTTCGAGAGCCCCGAGGACCTCGACCACTGGCTGACCCGGGTCTCGCAGGCGCAGTACCAAGAGGCGTACAGCCAGCAGCAGGAGCAGCTCACGGGCGACGGGACATGACCGTGACTCAGCGGTAAAACACGATCGGTGGCACCCGCACCGTGCGCGCTCCCGGCTCACCCCCGAGGATCACCCTGCGGTAGGACACGTTGTTGGCGTCGTCCGACTCATACAGCCGCCGGGCGGGGTTGGCCGCCACCTCGACGTAGTACGTGCCGTTCGGCAGCGAGGTGATGTTGAACGACTGTCCTGCGCGGCCCTGGTAGTAGGTGTCTCCCGAGCCCGACGCCAGCGCCTCGCGGAATGACGTCGCGTTGCGGTTCGAGGGACAGTCCGAGTGCAGGTCGGTCTTTTCCGGCTGCCAGAGCGCGCCGGGCACCGTGTAGTCGATGGCATCGGTGTTGACCAGGCAGAATGACTGCTTGTGACTGCGCACGACTGATGTCTTCGTCGCGTCGAGCAGCCGGTACCTCGCGAAGTCGGTGAAGTGCCAGTGGTGGTGGCCGTCCCGCTGGTCCCACTCGAAGGTTCCGGTCCGTGCGTGACCCGTCAGCTCTCCGTCGCGGTCGTAGAAGTACTGGTAGGCGTCCATCAGCTCCTCGCCCTCGCGACGGAACCCGTCCACCACCAGGTGCGTCATCCCCGCGTTCCAGACGTTGGCTCCGAAGGCCAGGAAGTCACGCTTGGTCCTCGGCCGGCTGTGCACGCCGATGTCGAAGGCAGGCAACGAACGAAGGTCAGGCAGGTAGGCGCCGCCGGCCGGAGGTCGACTGCTGTCGGCCGGCCTGCTGGCGCGAGGCTGCAGCGGCTCCTCGGCCCGTGCGTCGACGCGCCGGGTCTCTGCCGTCGAGGCGCAGTCGGCGCAGGTCGCCTGCTGGTCGACGACGGTGAGCTCGACGCTCCTGGTCGCCGCGGCTTCGGGGATGTCGAACATCTGCCGGTAGCGCCTGGTGATCCTGACGGTGGCGCTATACCTGCCGGGGGCGAGCCGGGCGACACCGGCGTCACCGGTGGGCACGCTCCAGCCGGCCTGGACGCCGAACACGGTACCGAGCGTGAGCCTCCACCAGGGACAGCTGTTGGGGTACGGCGAGGCATGTGGCGCGTCGACTCGCCGGCGGGTCGGGTCCCAGTTGTTGGGGCAGAAGGGCCGGACACGGTTCACCGCGACGTCGCCGTCCTCCTTCCGCACAACTGTGCGGAAGAACGCCGGGAGGCCTTGGAAGTTCTTCAGGTCGAGCTCTTCCAGGTCGATGTGGCGGTTCCGCGGTCTCTGGCTGGCCTCGATCGGCCGGGAGTACGACGTACGCCCTGCCCAGACCTCGAACGGCAGGTCACCCGCCACGACGTACGTGCGCAACCGTAGGAAGACGCGCCCGCTGCCGGTCTGGCGCAGCGTCACCGAGTCGCTGTTGGACTGCACCGCCAGCACCGGTCGGCCGGACTGAGCAGCCGTGCCGGGCGTTGCCAGCCCGGTCGACACCGTCGCTGTCGCGGCCAGCAACGCGGCCGAGGACAGCACGAACCGCAAACGTGGAAACTGCATGGAAGCCCCCTGAGTCCTTTGCCCTCCCTTTATGAAGACGCCCGAACACCCTCGGCGGTTGCATCCCGCCGCTTCCCCGTAGTACCCCGTCACATAGCGAAAGCCCGATGAGTTCTCGTCGCGCCGCGAGTCCTCCAGCGTGACCACCAACCTGCCGAAGGAGTGACATGCTCGACCTCGAACCCGCGACGAAGGTGCTCGCCCAGCTTGTGGGCAGCGTCCGCGAGGACCAGCTGGTGGCGCCGACGCCGTGCAGCGAAACAAGCCTGGGCGACCTGCTCGACCACGTCGACGGGCTGTCGCTCGCGTTCACCGCCGCCGCGTCGAAGACGCCCCTGCCGGGCGGCAGCCAGGCACCCTCCGCAGACCGGTCACAGCTGGCGCCGGACTGGCGTACGCGCATCCCCCAACGGCTCGCTGGGCTGGCCAGCGCCTGGAACGACGGGGCGGCATGGTCGGGGATGACGCAGGCCGGCGGTATCGACCTCCCCGGTGAGGTCGCCGGTGTCGTCGCGCTCGACGAGGTCGTCGTACACGGCTGGGACGTCGCCGTCGCGAGCGGCCAGGAGTTCGACTGCGACCCGCACCTGTTGCAGGCGGCGTACGAGTTCGTGCGGGCCTCGGTCGCGGAGAACCCAGAGGGCAGCCCAGGCTTGTTCGGGCCACCGGTGGCGGTCGCCACCGACGCGCCGCTGCTCGACAGGGTCATCGGTCTGACCGGCCGCGACCCGTCCTGGCGCCCGCCGCCACAGCAGGCCTCCTGAGCGTCGGCAGTGGCGCGGGAGTGCTGCTAGCCGATCCGCACGGTCCGGCTCACTGTCGAGGCGGACACCTTCTCGCTCCCGCGGTAGCGCACGGTGAATGGCCGGAGGCCCTGCTGCAGGTCCCTCAGCGTGGCCGCCGCCGTGCCTCCACGCAGGGTGAGTGTCCGGAGGAGCCGGCCGCGCGACCTGACGGCGACGGTGCCCGGGACGGGACTGACCCCACTGGCGGTGAGGCCGACCGTGAGGTGCAGACGGCGCTGCCCCGGCTCGGTTCGCACCCGAAGTCTCGGAAGCGCCTTCACCCGTCGTGTCGGCTGTGCCCGCCGGGTCAGGGTCGTGTAGCCGGGCTTGGTGAGCCGCACCCGCGCCGTGACCCGGGCACCGAGGTCGCTGGTGGTCAGCGGGTACGTCGATCCCGCCGCGCCCGGGACCGGGACCCCGGCGCGCAGCCATCGGACGGACACTATGGCGCCTGCCGGTGTGACCTCTCCCGGATCGATTCGTAACGTCTCGCCGGGGTGTGGCGTGCCGGTGACCGTGGGCGGGTCCGCCGTGAACGTGCCCGGCGCCACCGGCGCGGTCGGGTCAGAGGTCGACGCATCGTCGGGGTAGCCGTTCCGCGACGCGGTCACGGTGACGGAGAGCGTCCTGCCCACCAGCTCGGGGCCGAGCGTGAGTGTCGGGGTCGTGGCCCCGGCGATAGGCGTGTCGTCGGCCGTCCACTGGTAGGTCAGCGATGTGGGGGTTGGCGTCCAGACTCCCGGTGACGCGGTCAGCGTGAGGTCGACGACCGGCTCGCCGGTGATGATCGGCACGGTCTCGTCGGTGAGCACGGCTGGTCGGACCGCGGG
>JBOHDD010000021.1:0-4486 GCA_050699155.1 Nocardioidaceae bacterium | reverse complement strand
GGACTCCACGTCCAGGAAGGTGCTGTCCGGGCCGGGCATCGTCTCGCGCGCGTCCAGGTCGCCCAGCGTGGTGTCGCCGTCCTCGTCCACCGGTGTGTCGAGGCTCACGTGGTCACGCCCCCAGCCGAGCAGGTCGACGACCCGCTCGAGGGACATACCCAGCTCGGTGGCGATCTCCTCCGGGTCGGCCTCACGGCCGAGCTGGCGCTCCAGGGTGCGCCGCGCCGAGCCGATCTGGTTCAGCTCCTCGACCACGTGCACGGGCAGTCGGACCACCCGGGCCTGCTGGGCGATGCCCCGGGTGATGGCCTGCCGGACCCACCAGGTGGCGTAGGTGGAGAACTTGTAGCCCTTGGCGTAGTCGAACTTCTCGACGGCGCGGATGAGGCCGGTGTTGCCCTCCTGCACCAGGTCGAGCAGCGGCATCTGCGAGCGTCCGTAGCGGCGTGCGATCGACACCACCAGGCGCAGGTTGGCGCTCAGGAAGCGCTCGCGGGCGCGGCAGCCCTCGGCCACCAGCCACTCCAGCTCCTCGGAGGTGGCCCGCTTCGGGGCACCGCCCTTGGCGCGTCCGACCCGGCCCTCGGCCAGCAGCTGCTCGGCCACCAGTCCGGCCTCGATCGTCTTGGACAGCTCGACCTCAGTGGCCGCATCGAGCAGAGGGGTGCGTGCGATCTCGTCGAGGTACAGACCGACGCTGTCACGTCCGTCCGTTGCCTCGAGTCCATGCGTACGACGGTCGGCCACGAGCGCTCCCTTCTTGCGTATTCTCGTAGTACCCGTTTCAACGCCTCGGACACCTTCGAGATTCCGTTTGGATACAGGGAAATACGTGGGAAGTGCCCCGAGAGTTGCCATCCTCAGCAAGTTCTTAGGAACTCACCCGGGTGGACCGGGGACCAAAGCGCGGAAATCGGTCTCAGGTGAGCGGGTTCACAGGCTCGTGCGGGGCCCCCAGGCGGTCCACCACCCAGGCGTAGGAGAAGGCCCGCTCGCGCCAGGCGTTGTACCGACCGCTCGGGCCGCCGTGGCCGGCGCCCATCTCGGTCTTGAGCAGCACCGTGTCGGCGTTCGTGGAGACCGCCCGGAGCCGCGCCACCCACTTGGCGGGCTCGACGTACAGCACCCGGGTGTCGTTCAGGCTGGTCACGGCGAGGATGGGTGGGTAGGGCTTCGCCTCGACGTTCTCGTACGGCGAGTAGGACTTCATGTAGGCGTAGACCTCGGGGTCCTCGAGGGGGTTGCCCCACTCCTCCCACTCGATCACCGTCAGCGGCAGGGAGGGGTCGAGGATGCTGGTCAGCGCGTCCACGAACGGCACCTCCGCCACGATCCCGGCGAACGCCTCGGGCGCCATGTTGGCCACCGCGCCCATCAGCAGCCCACCGGCGCTGCCGCCGTGGGCGACCAGCCGCTGGTGGTTGGTCCATCCGGTGTCGACCAGGTGGCGTGCGCAGTCGATGAAGTCGGTGAAGGTGTTCCTCTTGTGCAGCACCTTGCCGTCGTCATACCAGTGCCGCCCCATCTCGCCGCCGCCCCGGACGTGCGCGATCGCGAAGACGATGCCGCGGTCGAGGAGGGACAGCCGGGGGATGCCGAACGCCGGGTCCATGCTCGCCTCGTAGGAGCCGTACCCGTAGAGGAGCAGCGGGTTGGAGCCGTCGCGCTCGGTGCCCTTGCGGCAGACGATGGAGACCGGGATCTCGGTGCCGTCGGCCGCGGTGGCCCACTGCCGGTGCTGTTCGTACTGCGACGGGTCGTAGCCGCCGAGCACCGGGGTCTGCTTGCGCAGCAGCAGCAGGTGGGTGCGCAGGTCGTAGTCGTACACGGACGCGGGGGTGATCAGCGAGGTGTAGGCGATCCGCACGGTCGGCTGCGCGAACTCCGGGTTGCCCATCGTCCCCACTGCGTACAACGGCTCGTCGAACGGAATCTTGTGGCTCGGGCCGTACCCGCTTTCCGTCAGCGGTATGAGCTGGACCTCGGTCAGGCCGTTGCTGCGCTGGGAGACCACCAGGTGGGTGGCGAACGCCTCGACGTCCTCGAGCCGTTCCGTCCGGGAGTGGGCGATGATCGGCTGCCAGTGCTCAGGTGTCGGGCGGTCGACCGGTGTCTCGGCGAGCTCGAAGTTCTCGGCACCGTCGTTGTGCAGGATGAGGAAGCGGTCCTCCCCACCGACCACGGCGTGCTCGACGCTGTACTCCACGCCCTGCCGTCGGGGCGCGAGGACCCGGAACTCGCCGGTGGGGTCGCCGGCGTCGAGGGCGCGGTACTCGGTGGTGGTCTTGGAACCGCTCACGACCATCAGGTACCTGTCGCTGCGGGTGCGTCCGACGGCCGTCCAGTACCGTTCGTCGGCCTCGTGGAAGACGACGACGTCCTCGTCCGCGGCGGTCCCCAGGGTGTGCCGCCAGACCTTGTCGGGCCGCCATGCCTCGTCGACGGTGGTGTAGAAGAGGGTGGTCCCGTCCAAGTCCCAGGTCGCACCGCCGAGCGTGTTGGGCACCTCGTCGGGCAGCATCTCGCCGGTCCGCAGGTCCTTGACCCGCAGGGTGTAGCGCTCGTCCCCGGCGAAGTCGGTGGAGAACGCCAGGAGTGCGCCGTCGGTGCTGACCGAGAAGGTGCCGAGCGAGAAGAAGTCCTTGCCCTCGGCGAGCACGTTGCCGTCGACCAGCAGCTCCTCACCGGGCACCTCGACGCCGGACTCCAGCTTCGGCGGGTCCCACCCGTCGGAGGTGGCCGCCGTGCGGCAGTGCAGCGGGTACTGCTGACCCTCGACCGTGCGCGAGTAGTACCACCAGTCACCGATCCGGGTGGGCACGGACAGGTCCGTCTCCAGGGTGCGGGTTCTGATCTCCTGGAAGATCTGCTCGCGCAGGTCGGCCAGGTGGGCGGTCTGCTGCTCGGTGTAGGCGTTCTCGGCCTCGAGATAGGCGATCGTCTCCGACGCCTCCTTGTCGCGCATCCACTCGTAGTCGTCGACGAACGTGTCGCCGTGGTGGGTGCGTTCGTGCGCCACCTTGCGGGCGACCGGGGCAGGTGTGGTCGTGACGGTCGTGCTGTCTGCGCGGTCAGTCATGGCCTGCACGTTATCTGTTACTCGGGGACCTGGATCGGGGCCGGTGACAGGTCGGGGTCGTCGGCGGCGAACGTGCGCACCGGCCCGGGCTCGGTGTCCGCCGACTCGAAACGCACGGTGACCCGCCCGAGGCCGGACCCCCAGACCCAGCCCTGCCCCTCCCGGGCGTGTACGACGTCCATCCCCGGCAGCCATCGACTCCGGCGGCTCCGCGACGACTCGTACAGCTCGGCGGGGTCGTCGAGAGCGATCTCGGCGTCGACCTCCTCGCCGTCGTACCCGCTGAACAGGTCCTCCTGGATCCAGTCGGCCAGTCCGGAGACGCCGACGCCGATCAGCCGGACCCCGGCCGACGTGTCCACCTCCGCCAGCAGCCGTCGCGCCATCCGGGACACCACCCGGGAGTCGTCGGTGGGGCCGGGCAGCGTTGCCGAGCGGGTGTGGGTGCTGAAGTCGAACAGCCGGATCTTCACCGTGATCGTCCGCCCGGAGAGGCGGGACCTGCGGAGCCTCTCACACACCCGCTCCGCGTGCCGGCCGGTGATGGCCAGGAGCAGCTGCGGGTCGACGAGGTCGGTGTCGAAGGTGTCCTCGACGCTGATCGACTTCGACGCGCGCTCGGCGACGACGGGGCGGTCGTCGTCGGCGCGGCAGAGCCGGTACAGCGACCGGCCCTGTGCCTCGCCCACGATCCGGACGAGCTCGTCCTGGCTGATCCCCTCGAGCTCCTCGACGGTGTGCACGCCGACGCGGCGGAGGCGCTCGGCGGTGGCGGGCCCGACGCCGGGGATGACGGTGGCCTGCATCGGACGCAGCAGTTGCCGCTCGGTGCCTGCGGGTACCACGACAAGGCCGTCGGGCTTCTCCAGCTCGCTGGCGATCTTGGCGACCAGCTTGGAGGTGGCGACGCCGACGGAGCCGTTGAGCCCACCGGACACCTGGTGCACCTCGGCCTTGATCTCGGCGACGGCAGCGGTGACGGACTCGGTGGAGAAGTCGCGCAGTCGGCCGGCGCGCAGGTCGACGAACGCCTCGTCGAGTGAGAGTGGCTCGACCAGCGGCGAGACCTCGCGCAGCACCGCCATCACGGCCTCGCTGGTGCGCCGGTAGGCGTCGAACCGGCCGGCCAGGAATGCCGCGTGGGGGCAGCGGGCGCGAGCCTCGGCCGCCGACATCGCGGAGTGCACGCCGAACACGCGGGCCTCGTACGACGCCGTGGACACCACGCCACGGGTGCCGATGCCGCCGACGATCACGGGCTTGCCCCGTAGCGACGGCTTGTCGCGCTGCTCGACGGCGGCGAAGAACGCGTCGAGGTCGATGTGCAGCACCGACGCCTCGCCTCGCATGGCCTCATCGTGCCCGATGAGTTGTCCACAGCGAGGAAACTCGCCCTGCCATGGGGCC
>JBOHDD010000020.1:0-5674 GCA_050699155.1 Nocardioidaceae bacterium | reverse complement strand
GGTATGAGTACTGGCGCTTTCACGAGTCGCGCGCCCAGCTACGCGCGTCCGCGCACGCCTGACTCATGACTCCCCCACCCCACTTCCGCGTACTCGTCGTCGGCACGGGCTTCGCCGGCATCGGCATGGCGATCCAGCTCACGCTGCGCGGCATGGACGACTTCGTGGTCCTGGAGAAGGACGACGACCTGGGCGGCACCTGGCGCGACAACACCTACCCCGGCTGCGCCTGCGACGTCCCGTCGTACCTGTACTCCTTCTCGTTCGAGCAGAACCCCCGCTGGACCCGGATGTTCGCACCCCAGCAGGAGATCTGGGACTACATGCGGCACTGTGTCAACAAGTACGGCATCGGCGCGCACTTCCGCTACAACGCCACCGTCACCGGTGCGGAGTTCGACGAGACGACCGGCACCTGGCAGGTCCACATCAACGACAACGAGGTGCTGTCCGCCCGCACGGTGGTCACCGGCGTGGGGGCCCTGCACATGCCGAAGGTGCCCGAGCTTCCCGGGTTGGCGTCCTTCGCGGGTACGACGTACCACTCCGCATTCTGGAACCACGAGCACGACCTCGAGGGACGCAGGGTCGCGGTCATCGGCACCGGCGCCAGCGCCATCCAGTTCGTGCCCCAGATCGCCGACGAGGTCGAGGAGCTGTCGGTCTTCCAGCGCTCGGCCCCGTGGATCACCCCCAAACCCGACCGGCACATCGGCCTGCGCGAGCGTGACCTGCATGAGCGGTTCCCACTCGGTCAGCGGCTGATCCGCAATCTTCTCTACTGGGCGATGGAGGCGCGCGGTGTCGGCTTCGCAGTCAACCCCAGGATGATGAAGGCGATCGAGATCCAGGCGAGCCGCCACCTGAAGAAGCAGGTGCCCGACCCGGTCCTGCGTGCGAAGCTCGAGCCCGACTACGCGATCGGCTGCAAGCGGGTGCTCCTGTCCAACGACTACTACCCCTCGCTGACGAAGGACAACGTCGAGCTGGTGACCGACGGGATCACCGAGGTACGCCCGCACAGCGTCGTCACCGCCGACGGCACCGAGCGCGAGGTCGACACGATCATCTTCGGCACCGGCTTCGACGTCAGCGGCAACCTGACGCAGATGAAGGTTGTCGGCCGGCACGGCGAGGAGCTCAACGAGGTGTGGGAGCGCAAGGGCACCGGCGCCCATCTGGGCATCACCGTGTCCGGCTTCCCCAACCTCTTCCTGCTCGTCGGGCCGAACACCGGCCTCGGCCACAGCTCGATGGTGTTCATGATCGAGCGACAGGTCGACTACGTGATGCAGGCCCTCGGCCTGATGGAGACCGAGGGCGCGGCGTTCGTCGACGTACGCGAGTCCACCCAGGACGAGTTCGTCGAGTGGGCGCAGACGCGGCTCGGCGGCAGCGTGTGGAATGGCTGCAACAGCTGGTACATCGACGAGAGCGGCCGCAACTTCACGATCTGGCCGCACTTCAGCTGGAAGTACTGGCTGAGCACCCGAAAGCTGCGCCGCGACGAGTTCGACGTCGTACCCGCCGGCGACCACGAGCGCGAGCGCCAGCCCGCCTGACCCGCATCATCGAGTGGCGCGTCAGCTGATCGCCAGCGCGCCGAGCAGGTCCTGACGGGTGACCACACCGATCGGTTTGCCGTCCTCCTGGACAAGCAGCGCGTCGGCGTTCTGCAGCGCCACCACCGCCGCCGCGGCCGACTCCCCTGACCCGATGGTGGGCAGCGGTTCCGACATGTGGGCCTCCACGCGGTCGGCGAGGCGGGCCTTCCCGCCGTACAGCGCCTCGAGGAGGTCGCGCTCGGCGACGGCCCCGACCACCTCGGCGGCCATCACCGGCGGCTCCGCCTTGACCACCGGCATCTGCGACACGGCGTACTCCCGCAGGATCGCCACCGCCTCGGCGATGGTCTCGTTGGGATGCGTGTGCACCAGTGCGGGCAGCTGGCCGGCCTTGCCACGAAGGACGTCGCCGACGGTGCGCTCGTCGCCGGCCTGCAGGAAGCCGTACTGCGACAGCCAGGTGTCGTCGAACACCTTGGTCAGGTAGCCCCGCCCGCCGTCGGGCAGCAGTACGACGATCACCGCGTCGGGGTCGTCCACCTCGTGCGCGAGCTGCACCGCCGCGGCGGCCGCCATGCCGGAGGAGCCGCCGACGAGCAGCGCCTCCTCACGGGCGAGCCGGCGGGTGACGGCGAACGAGTCCTTGTCGGAGGTCGCGATGATGCGGTCGGCGATGTCCCTGTCGTACGTCGTCGGCCAGAAGTCCTCACCGACACCCTCCACCAGGTACGGCCGGCCGGAACCACCGGAGTACACCGAGCCGTCCGGGTCGGCGCCGACGACCTGCACACGTCCGTCGCTGACCTCCTTGAGGTAGCGCCCGGTCCCACTGATCGTGCCGCCGGTGCCAACGCCGCAGACGAAATGGGTGACCCTGCCCTCGGTCTGCTGCCAGATCTCCGGCCCGGTCTCCTCGTAGTGCGAACGCGGGTTGTTGACGTTGGAGTACTGGTCCGGCTTCCATGCACCATCGATCTCGCGGACCAGCCGGTCGGAGACGGAGTAGTAGGAGTCGGGGTGCTCGGGCTCGACGGCGGTCGGGCAGACGACGACCCGTGCGCCGTACGCCTTCAGCACGTTGCGCTTGTCCTCACTGACCTTGTCCGGGCAGACGAACACGCACCTGTAGCCCTTGGACTGCGCCACGATCGCCAGCCCCACGCCGGTGTTGCCGGAGGTCGGCTCCACGATGGTGCCCCCCGGCTTCAGCGCTCCCTCGGCCTCGGCCGCCTCGACCATCCGCTTGGCGATGCGGTCCTTGACGCTCCCGCCGGGGTTCATGTACTCCACCTTGGCGAGCACCGTGGGGCGTGCCCCGTCGGTGACCTTCTGGAGGCGCAGCAGCGGGGTGTTCCCGACGAGGTCGAGGAGGGAGTCAACATAGTCCACGCCGTCAGCCTAATGCGACGGGACCGCCCATCCGGGCCGCCCCGACGTGGCACGTAGATTTGACGTGATGGACAGGGGAGGATCTCTTCGGTGAGCAAGGCATCTGCCGCGCGCAGGCTGGCAGCCGGCGCGGCCTTCGGTGGCGGCGGGCTCGGGCTGCTCGGCGGCTCCTTCTACGGCCTGCTGCAGGCGGAGGCACGACTGGCCCGGCGCGCCATCGGTCCCCGGCAGCAGGACCCGCCCGACGCCAGTGGGGTGTACGGCCGCGGCCTCGCGGGCGAGCCGATCGCCCTGGCGCTGCTCGGTGACTCCTCGGCCTGTGGTTACGGCACGGAGGAGCCCGACGAGACCCCGGGCGCCATGCTCGCGGCCGGGCTGGCCGACCTGGCGAACCGTCCGGTGCGGATCACCGTCGAGGCCGCCGTGGGCGCGGAGTCCAAGCACCTCGATGAGCAGGTCGACAACGCCCTGGCGACCGGCCCGGACCTTGCGGTCATCGTGGTCGGGGCCAACGACGTCACCCACTCGGTGCGGCCCGCGACCTCGGTGCGGCTGCTCGAGGAGGCGGTACGCCGGCTGCGCGCCGGCGGCTGCGAGGTCGTGGTCGGCACCTGCCCTGACCTGGGCTCCGTGCAGCCGATCCCCTCCCCGCTGCGGCAGGTCGCCCGGGTGTGGAGCCGGCGGCTGGCCGCCGGTCAGACCATCGCAGCCGTCGAGGCCGGTGGGCGCACGGTGTCGCTGGGTGCGCTGCTGGGCCCAGACTTCGAGCGCGAGCCCGGACACTACTTCGGGCCCGACCGGTTCCACCCCTCGGCGGCCGGTTACCGGAGCGTGGTGGCGGCCATGCTGCCGTCGATCGCGGCGGCGCTGGGCCTCGCGCCGGAGAGCGAGGACGAGCCGGAGACGTTCCGCGGCGAGGGCGTCCTGCCGGTCTCCTACGCCGCCGCGGAGGCCGCCGAGTCTGCCGGGACCGAGGTCTCAGGGACCGAGATCGCAGGCCGCGAGCGGGGCGAGCGCGGCCGCTGGGTGGCCCTGCGTCACCGTCGCCGCCGGACCCTCCCCGAGGTGGACCGGGTGGCCGACTCCGCGGAGTGACCGAGGGTCTTGTGCCCGGCGAAATGTTGAGGCACGCTCGTGACACGACCAACCAACGGAGGCAGACATGGCCCTACACCACTCCGAAGAGACGCATCGGCAACTGGTCGAGAGAATCCCCTCGGCCACAGGACGTGATCTAAAGGAGTGGTTCGGTCAGATCGAGAACGGACCGGGCATGTTGAGATTCGAGGAGCGGGTCGGCTGGCTGCGTGAGGAGTTCGGCCTCGCACACGGCCACGCCACCGCGATCGTGCACGAGCACAACCTGCGGAGGGCGCAGCGCGCGTTCCAGTGAGAGCCTCGAGGGGCCGCCCCGATGACGGCCCCATGGCATGGTGAAGGGCGCCCGAGCTCCTCTCGGGCGCCCTTCCCCTGCGTTGGCCCCGTTCTGCCGCCCCGATCTGGTGACGCGCCAATCCTGCGCAGGCGGTGGGCCGGCCAGTTCGATGGAGGTCCTGCAGGCTTCGCGCACGTCGACGTACCACGAACCACGGGAAGGGACGGGCTGACATGGGCCCGAGGGACGACGAACACCTGCGACGGGCGATCGCGCTGGCGTCGCTTGCGCGGCACAACGGGGACCAGCCCTTCGGTTCGCTGCTGGTGGGGTCCGGTGGGAAGACGCTGGCCGAGGACGTCAACACGGTGACGACCGACCGCGACATCACCGCCCACCCCGAGCTCAAGCTCGCCCGCTGGGCGGCACGGCACCTCGACGCGGACATCGCGAGCGAGACCACGATGTACACCAGCTGCCAGCCGTGTCCGATGTGCGCCGGTGCGATCGAGCGCTCCGGCCTCGGGCGAGTCGTGTTCGCGCTCAGCGCGGACCAGCTGAGCGGGCTGCGGACGCCGCTCACCACCCGACCCGCACGGGAGGTCGTCTACGAGGGTCCGGCGCTGTTCGAGGAGGCCAGGGTGCCGGTTGCGTGAGCCTCGGCTGCCCTTACGTCGGGGAAGGGCGGCGAGATCCGGACCGCTTTCCCGACGTAAGGGAGGCCAGCAGCGTCCGCCCGCGGGGAGACAGCCGGTAGCCGACCTGCAGACTCTCGGTCAGCCCCAGGTTCTTGAGCTTGCGTACGTCGGCCTTGAACGCCTGCCGTTCCTGGCCCCGCGCAGCGGCGAGCTCGGTCGACACCACACCGGGACGCTCCTGCACCAGCCGCAACACCTCGCGGGTCCAGGGCCCGCCGGCCGAGCCGGCATCCAGCCGGTCCAGGCGGGCAGCCAGCACCGACACCTGGGCCGCGGTCAGGTCGTCGTCGGCCCGAAGTGCGATCCGGTCGTCGGGCCCCACGTAGTGCAGGTCGACCCGCCAGACGCGCGTGCGGGTGGCTGGGTTGCCGAGCCGCCGGCGGAGGGCGGCGAGGCTCGGCTCACCGGCGGCCAGCGCGTCCGCCTCGGTCAGCTCCGCGACCGGCACCCGGGTGACGGTGTCCACCTCGAGCAGCATCCGACCCACCCGGTACCGGCCGCCGGCGCGTGCCTGCGCCCTCTTCCAGGTGCGGAACGTGCGGGTGATCGAGCCGTCCTCCAGCCCGGCGTGGGCGTCGACGGAGAAGAGCATGCGCCCAACATACGAGAGACGGCGCCCGGGATGGTTCCGGGCGCCGCCTCTACGT
>JBOHDD010000019.1:0-3269 GCA_050699155.1 Nocardioidaceae bacterium | reverse complement strand
GCTGTGGTCTACGCGACGTTCTCCGGCTTCCGGCAGGGAGACTCCGCCGCCCACGTCTTCCGCAGTGAGGACGGCGGCCAGAGCTGGCAGGACATCAGCGCAAACCTGCCCAACGCTCCGGTCAACGACCTCGTCCTCTCGGGGGGCCATCTCTACGTAGCCAACGACCTCGGTGTCTACACCAGCCCGAACGACGGCCGGTCGTGGTTCGGGTTCGGCAGGAACCTGCCGCGCACGCCGATCATGGAGCTGCGCCTGCACGAGCCGAGCGGAACGCTGTACGCCGGGACCTTCGGTCGCGGCATGTACAGCGCGCGGACCCTCGTGCGGGGTACCGGATCACCTGACTGACGCCTGCCGTTCATGCAGCGGAGGTCGACGATGAACAGCGATCTGCGTCGCCTGCTGACGCGCACGGCCGAGCTGTCGCTGGAGTACCTCGACTGGGCCGACCGGCGGCCCGTCACATCCGCCGTGTCCATGGAGGAGCTGCTGACCGAGCTGGACGAGCAGCTCCCGGATGATCCGGTGGATGCCATGGAGGTCGTCGAGACGTTGGCCCGCGACGTGGATCGCGGTCTGGTGGTCACCAACGCGGGACGCTACTTCGGCTTCGTCGAGGGTGGCGTGCTGCCGGCAGCGCTGGCGGCGGACTGGTTGACCGCCACCTGGGACCAGAACCCCTGCTTCCATGCCCTCTCCCCGGCGGCCGCGGCGGCCGAGGAGGTGTGCCGCCGTTGGCTGTGCGGTGTGCTCGGGCTCCCGCCGACCGCATCGGCGGGCTTCACCACCGGCGGTCAGATGGCGAACTTCACCGGCCTCGCGGCGGCACGTCATCAGGTCCTGGCCGAGGCTGGATGGGACGTGCACGCTGACGGCCTGATCGGTGCGCCACCGGTCACCGTGATAGTAGGCGAGCAACGGCACGTCACCATCGACCGCGCGTTGCGCTTTCTCGGACTGGGCGAACGACGCATCCGCGTGGTACCCGCCGACGAGCAGGGCAGGATGGCGGCCGGGGAACTGCGGCATGCACTCGGTGAGGGGCCCACGATCGTGTGCGCCCAGGCCGGGAACGTCAACACCGGGGCGTTCGACCCGCTGCAGGAGATCGGCGAGGCCACGCGCGCACAGGGCGCATGGCTGCACATCGACGGTGCCTTCGGACTGTGGGCAGCCGCGGCACCGGCGCGACGGCACCTGACCGAGGGTCTGGCGCTAGCCGACTCCTGGGCGACCGACGCGCACAAGTGGCTCAACGTTCCCTACGACTGCGGTGTCGTCTTCTGCGCCCACCCGGACAGCCACCGCGCGGCCATGACTCTCTCGGCGGCGTACCTGGCACGCACCGGTGGCCGGGACGGCGGGGACTGGACACCCGAGGGCTCGCGACGCGCACGCGTCTTCCCGGTGCTGGCGGCCCTTCGCAGCCTCGGCCGGTCCGGCATCGCCGAGATGGTCGAACGCTCCTGCATCCAGGCCCAGCGCTTCGCCGACATCCTCGCCGCCGACGACGCCGTCACCGTCCTCAACGACATCGTGCTGAACCAGGTCCTCGTGCGGATCGGAGACGACGACGATGCCACCCGGGACGTCGCCGCCGCCGTGCAGGAGCAAGGGGCGACCTGGCTCGGCACGACAACCTGGCGCGGCGACGTCGCCATCCGCATCAGCGTGTCGGACCACGCCACCGACGACGCTGACATCACCGCCGCCGCAGCAGCGGTTCTACAACACATCAGGCACTAGTCACCCTGGCCCGATGCGGCCTGGATGACGCCGTGCACGGCACGACCGATCCGCTCGGCAGCACTCTCGGCATCGGGTTGGCCGGCATCGAGCCAGGCGATGACCCCCTCGATCGTGACAGTGGGCACCACGTGTGCCGCCCATTCGGCCCAGCGGTCGTCCGGGATGATTCGAGTGAGGTGGCGGCGCGCCACGTCGGTCGAGGCCGCGGCGAACGTGTCCGTCAGGTCGCGGAACTCCGGCTCCCTCACCGCATGGCGAAACAGCAGCCGGAACCCGTCGGGATCCTCGCTCGCAGACCGGAGCAGCGCAGGGATGCTGGTCTCGTCGAAGTCGTCCGCCCCGACATGCTCCACCAGCCGAGCGCAGGCGCGGTCGAGGACGGCGCGGTACATGTCGTGCTTGGACTCGAAGTGCCGGTAGAGGATCACGCGGGTGATACCTGCCTCGTGGGCCACATCGTCGAGCCCGGTGCCGGAGAAGCCGGCGCGGGCGAATGCACGGGTGGCGGCGTCCAGGATCTGCTCGCGCCTCTCGGCTCTCGGCATCCGGCGGACGGGCCGAGGCCCGGTGCCCCGCGGGCCCCGCCCCTGGGTCCCTCCTGCTGCCATGTCCGTTCTCCTCTTGTTTACTGCATAGTCTACATGGTACGTTGTATATGTAATCATATACACAGGGGGTTGACATGGTGCGGGATGCGGCGGCCATGCCGGTCCAGCTTCCGTTCGAGCAGCCTGATCCGTTGGCGGTGGCGCCGCTGCTGCGCAGCCTGCAGGCTCAGGGCTCGGTTCACCGGATCCGCACCCGGGTCGGTGACGACGCCTGGCTGGTCACCGGATACCAGCAGGTACGCCGCCTGCTCGCCGACGACCGACTCGGGCGCGCTCACCCGGATCCGCGACATGCGGCACGTTCGGGTGAGTCGGCGCTGTTCGGAGGCCCGTTGGGCAACTACGACACCGAGCAGGCCGACCACGCGCGGATGCGTGCGCTGCTACAGCCGCACTTCTCGCCCAGGCGGATGCGCGCGCTGCAGGCCCGTGTCGAAGACCTCACCTGCAACGTCCTCGGCGAGCTCGGACGATGTCGGCCACCCGTGGACCTGAACGAGGCGCTCGCGCTGCCGCTGCCGATCCTGGTGATCTGCGAGCTGCTCGGTGTGCCGTACGACGATCGCACCCGCTTCCGCGAGTGGACGCAGGCAGCCGCCGATGTCACCGACCGTGGCCGGTCCGAACAGGGTCTCGCAGACCTGTTCGCCTACGGCCAGCAGCTTGTCGCCCGCAAGCGACAGCTTCCCGGCGATGACGTCATCTCACGACTGTGTGCGACCGACGGCGTGCCCGACGACGAGGTAGCGATGCTGGCGATGGCGCTGCTCTTCGCCGGCCATGAGACCACCGTGGTGCAGATCGGAATGGGGGTGCTCCTGCTTCTCACACACCCCGAGCAGTGGCAGGCGCTCCGCGAGGCTCCGGGCCTCGTGGACAACGCAGTGGAGGAGATCATGCGCGCACCGG
>JBOHDD010000018.1:0-3965 GCA_050699155.1 Nocardioidaceae bacterium | reverse complement strand
GCTGTCGATGGAACGTCACCTGGGCGAGGATCCGACGGAACTGCCGCCACGACGTACGCCCACCCGCGGGGTAATGCCCGGACACGACCGGGTGGTCGCCGCCTGGGCCGGGTGATCTGCGGGACAGGCCGCTCCGGACTCGATTCGGCATCGCGGAGAGTGCGATTGTGAAACCCCGCCTCTGACCGCGAAACGTGGTGGGCGATACTGGGTTTGAACCAGTGACCTCTTCCGTGTCAAGGAAGCGCGCTACCACTGCGCCAATCGCCAGTGCTGGTAACTCCTGATCGAGTTTGACCGAGGTGGAGACGGGATTCGAACCCGTGTAGACGGCTTTGCAGGCCGTTGCCTCGCCTCTCGGCCACTCCACCAGGACAAGGCCTGCTGGGACCCGATCCGAGCGGACGACGGGACTCGAACCCGCGACCCTCACCTTGGCAAGGTGATGCTCTACCAACTGAGCCACGTCCGCCTGCAACCGCGAACCTGCGGCGCGATGAAGCACTCTATCCGATGCGTGGGCGGGCACAAAAACAGGGGGATCCGGCGTGCCATAGGGTTGAGGCCGCATCAACAGCCACCTCAGCGACAGCAGCGAAGGAGCGCACATGCGTGCGTGGGTCAACGGCGAGGTCCTGGCCGATCCGGACAGCACGGCTCTCACCGTGTTCGACCACGGTTTCACGGTCGGCGACGGGGTCTTCGAGACGGTCAAGGTCACCGACGGGCGACCGTTTGCGCTGACGCGTCACCTTCGGCGACTGAAGCGCTCCGCTGACGGCCTGGGCCTGGCGACTCCGGAACAGGACGAGCTCCGCTCGGCGGTGTCCGCCGTACTCCGTGACCAGGACCTCGCCCTCGGGCGGATCCGGATCACCGTGACCGGCGGTGCCTCGCCGCTGAGCTCGACGCGCGGCGCGGGGCCGCCGACCGTCGCCGTGGTGGCGGGGCCGCTCGACATGTGGCCGGCGAGCACAGCCGTGGTGACGGTCCCGTGGGCCCGCAACGAGCGGGGTGCGGTCGCCGGGCTGAAGACGACGTCGTACGCCGAGAACGTTGTGGCGCTGGCGTACGCCGCTGAGCGAGGCGGCAGCGAGGCCATCTTCGCGAACACGGTGGGGCATCTGTGCGAGGGGACCGGCTCGAACATCTTCTACGTGGTGGACGGCGAGCTGCGCACGCCGAGCCTCGGCACCGGCTGTCTGGCCGGCATCACAAGGGAGCTCGTCCTGGAGTGGTACGGCGGGCTGGAGTGCGACGAGCCGATCGAGGTGCTGCACAGGGCCGAGGAGGTGTTCCTCGCCTCGACCACCCGCGACGTGCAGTGGGTGCATCGCTGCGACGAGCGGGATCTACCGACTCCCGGGCCGCTCACCCAGGACGTCGCCGCGGCCTGGGCGAAGTGCTCGGCCGCGGACATCGACCCCTAGTAGCGGGAGGCTGCTCGGCGCCGCTCCCGGTAGGCGGCGACGTGCAGGCGGTTGCCGCAGGTTCGGGCGTCGCAGTAGCGCTTCGAGCGGTTGCGGGACAGGTCGACGAGCACCAGGTCACAGTCAGGTGCGTCGCAGACGCGGAGCCGGTCGCGCTCGCCGGCCGCGATCACGTGGCCGAGGGCAACCCCGCAGTCCACCGCGAGGTGTTCGGCCAGACGTGCGCCGGGTGTGAAGTAGTGCATATGCCAGTCATAGCCGTCATGGTCGGTCAGCCGCGGTGTCATCGGACACGCGGCGATGACCGCGTTGACGGCCGCAGCCGCCTCGGTCTCGTCGGTGGCGGTGAAGATGCGCCGGATGCGGGTGCGGAGCCGGTGCACGGCGGCGACGTCGTCATCGGCCAGGGACCCCAGCTCGCTGACCCGGTGCCGCTGGACGAAGCGCTTCAGTGCCGGCACGTCGGGCAGCGTCTCCTCGCCGTCGTCCCCGGGGGCGCTGTTGACCAGGTCGACGATGCACAGCAGCGAATGCTCGGTGTCGTGACTGAAGATCACGCGTTCTCTCCCTGGGCCGACCGATCGGGGCTGGTTACCCGATCAGCCTAGCCCGCGTCAGGGTGCTCCGATCGGGTCAGAACGCGGTCGGCCCGTCGGCGAGCAGCCGTAGCACCGTGCTGTCGAGGTCGAGCTCCATGTCCTCGGTCCCCTGCGGGACGAGTTCGAACGTCTGCTGCAGGAACTCGTTGACATCGCTGGAGGCTGCCTGCAGAAGAGCGTCCCCGTGCGGTGAGGAGAGCTCGATGATGACCACGGCTCGACCGCCCGGGTCGAGGCAGGGCCAGATGTGCACATCGCCGTCGCCGGCCGGCGAGAACATGCCCTCGGCGAGCAGGTCCCGCCCGAAGACCCAGCGGATCGGGGCCTCGCCCGCGTGGAAGACGGCCACGACAGCGAACGGGTCGGCGGTCTCGTAGGTGAGCTCCGCGTCCAGGAGAAACGCGGTGCCGGTGGCGTCGATGAGTTCCAGCGTCATGTTGCGGTTGACGACCGAAGGTGCGTGTTCCATGGGTGATGCCTTTCTGTGACAACGACACCGATGAGACGCCGGCCAACAGGGTTCATGACGCTGGTTTACCCAGAAACCTAGAACTTTTCTCGGTAGCGTGGGCAACTGACAGCGCTGGGGGCGCATATTTTGACTTTGGGGGACGGGGTGGAACAGCCGGCAGACCGGCCTGGCGCGGGCTCGCGAACCGGCCGCTCCCGCCGTGGCAGGCTGCGGCATCGTATCCGCAGGCACCGTCCCCTCGACCTGACGTGGCGGATGGGCGTGCTGGTCATCGGGTCCACGGTGTTCGCCGCCGGGCTTGTCATGTTCGTCACCCCTGGTCCGGGTTGGTTGGCTTTGATCCTCGGACTGGCCATCCTGGCCTCGGAGTTCGAGTGGGCGGAGCGACTGCTGACCAGGGCACGGCTCAGGGCACGCATGGCGCGGGACCGGGCGCTGCGTCCCGGGGTACGCCGCCGTACCCTTCTCGTCGTCGGGGCCACCTCGGCATTCCTGATGGTGGTCAGCACGACCTACGTGGTGACGGTCGGCGTACCCGATGTCGCGGTGGCGGTCTGGGCCCGGGCAGTGTCCTGGTTCTAGGACGAACGCGTCGATGCGCTAGGGTTTCTCCCCGCGTCGCACAGCGGCACCAGCGGGCGATTGGCTCAGTGGTAGAGCGCCTCGTTCACACCGAGGAGGTCACTGGTTCGAACCCAGTATCGCCCACCACCCCACCCGCCTTCCTCTCCTTCAGCCGACCTCACCCAGTAGTCCTGAGGGGCCAGCCCGCTGCCCTCCCCGTCGACGGCGATCGTGTCCGTTCGTTCGACTGACGGGGGACCTTGCCGCAGGGCACCCTGGCAGGTGAGGGGGCACCATGCTGCTGCGACTACTGCGAACCAAGCCGGCCGGAGGATGCCTGGCTGTGGTCGTGCTCTGTCTGTCGGGTCTGGCCGCCACGCCGGTCGTCTCCGCCGAGGCCGTCACCGTGGCCGCGAGCGGCGCGCAGACGACCGCCGGCTACACGCTCGAGACCATGCCGTCAGGCGTGTACGAGCGCCGCCTGCTGCACTGGACCAACGTGCAACGCTCGCGACGCGACCGTGCCCGGGTCCGGGGAGACCGCTGTGCCGATCGCTACGCCGAGCGCTGGACCCGGCACCTGCTTCGAGTCGACCGTCTCATCCACCGCGACCTGCGCGTGCTGTTGCGTGGCTGTGACGCGACGGCCGCCGGCGAGGTCCTAGCGCACGGCCGGGTGTGGCCGAGGGCGATGGTGCGGATGTGGATGAGGTCGCGTCCTCATCGCGCCATCCTGCTCTCCCGGACATACCGGTCGATCGGCATCGGTGCTCGGCTACGACCGGACGGCAGCTGGCTGGCCACGCAGAACTACCTCCGTCGCTAGCGGCCGCACGCGCTAGGAGCCGGAGGCGAGCCCGGTTCGCCGGGCTGGCTGGATGCTCGCCGGAAGGAGTGCGG
>JBOHDD010000017.1:0-2964 GCA_050699155.1 Nocardioidaceae bacterium | reverse complement strand
GGAGGGTAGCCCGATGAGCACAGACAGCACGGAGTTCGCCCGCATCCTCGGCAGGGGCGACGTCCTCGCGGTCGCCTTCGGCGCGATGATCGGTTTCGGCTGGATCGTGCTCACCGGCGACTTCCTGTCAGACGCCGGGACCCTCGGGGCCGCGCTCGCGTTCGTCATCGGCGGCCTCGTGGTGGTGCTCGTCGGGCTCACCTACGCCGAGCTGGTGACCGCGATGCCGCGCGCGGGCGGGGAGCACAACTACGTGCTGCGCGCCATCGGCTCACGGGCCGCCTTCGTCACCTCCTGGGCACTGGTGCTGGGCTATGTCTCCGTGGTGGCCTTCGAGGCGGTCGCCCTGCCCCAGACCATGCTGTTCCTCTTCCCCGACATGCTCGCCGGCAGGATGTGGAGCATCGCGGGCTACGACGTCTACGCGACCTGGACGGCCGTCGGCGTGGTCTCCGCGGTCGTGATGACCGGCCTCAACTACGTCGGCGTGCGCCCGTCGGCGGTGTTCCAGACCATCGCCGTGCTGTTCCTCGCCGCCGTCGGTGTCGCCCTGCTGGTGGGTTCGTTCGTCGGCGGCGACACGGCCAACATGCAGCCGCTGTTCACCGGTGGCGTCGCGGGGATCATCTCCGTGCTGGTCGCCACGCCGTTCCTGTTCGTGGGCTTCGACGTGATCCCGCAGTCGGCGGAGGAGATCGACCTGCCGCTGCGGCAGATCGGCCAGCTGCTGGTGGTCTCGGTGTTGCTGGCGATCCTCTGGTACGTCGTCATCATGCTGACAGTGGGCTCCGCGCTGCCCGCCGACGTACTCGCGGACTCCGAGCTCGCTGCGGCCGACGGGATGCAGGCCCTGTGGAGCAGCGACGCCATGGCCACGGTCCTGGTGCTCGGCGGGGTCGCCGGGATCCTCACCTCCTGGAACGGTTTCCTGATCGGCGCGAGCCGCCTGATGTACGCCATGGGCGCGACGGCGATGCTGCCGCGATGGTTCGCACGGGTCCACCCGCGCTACCGCACGCCGAGCAACGCACTGCTGTTCATCGGTGCGCTGTCTGTGCTGGCGCCGCTGTTCGGCGAGGAGATGCTCGGCTGGCTGGTGACCGCCGGTGGCCTGAGCCTGGTCATCGCCTACTTCATGGTCTCCACCAGCTTCGTCCTGCTGCGACGGAGAGAACCCGGGATGGAGCGACCCTTCCGTCTCGGCGGCGGGATGGTGATCGGCCCGCTCGCGGCCCTGTGCAGCCTGGGTCTCGCGGTGCTGTACCTTCCCGGGATGCCGGCCGCGCTCGGCGCCCCGGAGTGGATCATCATCGCCGGCTGGTGGGTGCTCGGTGCGGTCTTCTTCCTGCGGGTGCCTCACGTGCCGGCCGGTCCGGATGCGCTGCAACGCATCGAGGCCATCGCCGCGAACCCAGGCTGAGTACGCACACACCTACCGGAGGAGCACCATGGCCGAGCCCAGTCCGCAGTCGGTCGACGAGCTGTTCGCGATCGACGGATTGCTCGACGACGAGGAACGCGCGATGCGCGACACGGTGCGCCGGTTCTGCGACGACCGGGTCCGGCCGTATGTGGCCGACTGGTTCGAGGACGGCAGCGTGCCGGCCCGCGACCTGGCCCTGGAGCTCGGCAGGCTGGGGGTGCTGGGGATGCACCTGCACGGCTACGGGTGCGCGGGGACCAGCGCGACGTCGTACGGTCTGGCCTGTCTGGAGCTGGAGGCCGCCGACTCCGGGATCCGCAGCCTGGTCTCGGTGCAGGGGTCGCTGGCGATGTACGCGATCTGGGCCTACGGCAGCGAGGAGCACAAGCAGCAGTGGCTGCCCGCGATGGCCGCCGGCGAGGCGATCGGCTGCTTCGGGCTGACCGAGCCCGACTTCGGCTCCAACCCGGCCGGGATGCGCACCAGCGCCAAGCGCGACGGCGACGACTGGGTGCTGTCGGGCACCAAGATGTGGATCACCAACGGCTCCGTCGCCGACGTCGCGGTGGTGTGGGCCCGCACCGACGACGGCATCCGCGGCTTCGTCGTCCCCACCGACACCGCCGGCTTCAGCGCGCCGGAGGTCACCAGGAAGATGTCGCTGCGCGCCTCGGTCACCTCCGAGCTCGTGCTCGACGGTGTCCGGCTGCCCGCCTCGGCTGTGCTGCCCGAGGCCGCCGGCCTGTCCGGACCGCTGGGCTGCCTGTCCGAGGCCAGGTTCGGCATCGTCTTCGGCGCCCTGGGCGCGGCCCGCGACTGCCTGCAGACCACGATCGCCTACGCCGGCGACCGCACCGTCTTCGACAAGCCGCTGACCGGCTACCAGCTCACCCAGGCCAAGCTCGCCGACATGAGCCTCGAGCTCGGCAAGGGGATGCTGCTCGCGCTGCACCTCGGCAGGCTCAAGGACACCGGCAGGCTGCGCACCGAACAGGTCAGCCTCGGCAAGCTGAACAACGTCCGCGAGGCCCTGGTCATCGCCCGTGAGTGCCGTACCATCCTCGCCGCCAACGGCATCACACTGGAGTACCCCGTGATCCGGCACGCCAACAACCTCGAGTCCGTCCTCACCTACGAGGGCACCAGCGAGATCCACCAGCTCGTCATCGGCCAGGCCCTCACCGGACAGTCCGCCTTCCGCTGACCGGACGACGGCGCGCTAGCCCCGCGCGCCCTCCGTGCGCGACCGCCAGAGCAGCCACACGAAGTACGGCGTACCCAGCAGGGCGGTGAGCAGGCCCGCGGGCAGCTGGGCCGGTGCGATCACCGTGCGCCCGATGGTGTCGGCGACGATCACCACGACGACACCGACGAGGGCCGCGACCGGCAGTACCCGCGTGTGCGGGCTGCCGACGAGCGCGCGCGCGATGTGCGGGGCGACCAGGCCGACGAAGCCGACCACTCCCACGGCTGACACCGCGCTCGCGGTGAGCAGCGCGCTCACGGTGAGCATGGTCAGCCGTCGCGGGAGCAACCGGAGC
>JBOHDD010000016.1:0-6227 GCA_050699155.1 Nocardioidaceae bacterium | reverse complement strand
GGCGTCAGCAGCTGCACGAGGTCGAGGCCGTCGCCGTCCTGGGGCGGGCCGAAGACGTCGGACACATACACTCCTTGGGTCTGGCGCTGCCCGGGATCGCCGGCCGCGCAGGGAGTCGGCGAGCCGCGAATCCACGCGCGGGGGTGGTGCTCGCGACCCGTGGCTCACGCCTGTGACGGCTGCCACAGACGCCCCCTACGGTAGCGGCGATCACGCTGGCCCGCCTAATCGATCGACCCCTCGTTGCCGCCCTGTGACGTCGGATACCCGCGCGACACGAACCTGATCCGCCCCGTAGGCTGTCATGAGCAAGAGAGGGGTACGCTCATGACATCCTCCGCGCTCGCGGGCCCACCGTCCGCCGGGCTGCGCTCGCTGCCCATCGCGATCGCCCTGGGCATCGTCTACGTGGTGTGGGGGTCCACCTACCTCGGCATCAAGATCATGGTCGAGGAGATGCCGCCGCTGCAGTCTGCCGGTGCGCGCTACCTCGCCGCTGGGCTGCTGCTGGGTCTCGTCCTGGCCGGGCTGTCCGGCGTACGCCGTCTCCGGGTGACCAGGGCCGAGCTGGCCGGCTGCGCACTGCTCGGCCTGCTGCTGCCGGCGCTCGGCAACGGCTTGGTCACCCTCGGCGAGAGCCTGGGCGCGCCCTCCGGCATCACCGCCCTGGTAATCGCCGGCGTGCCCCTGTGGGTGGTTCTGTACCGCGTCGGGTCTGGTGACAACCCGGGGGCGTTGACCGTGGCCGGCGTGCTCGTGGGTCTCGGCGGACTCGTCGGCCTGGTCGGGCTCACGGGGCTCGCCGGCGACCTGCCCCTCGGTGCGCTGCTGCTGATCGTCTTCGCCACGCTGTGCTGGTCGTTCGGTTCCTGGTACCAGCCTCGGCTCACGCTGCCGCGCGACCCGTTCGTGGTCGCCGTCTACGAGATGGTTGTAGGCGGCGCGCTGATGCTGGCCGGTGGGCTGCTGCGTGGTGAGACCTGGGACCTGGCCGGGATCTCCAGCCGGTCGTGGATCGCCTGGGCCTACCTGGTGGTGTTCGGCTCCGTGGTGGCGTTCTCGGCGTACGTGTGGGTGCTGCAGGCGGCGCCGATCTCCCTGGTCGCGACCTATGCGTACGTCAACCCGGTGGTGGCGGTGTTCCTCGGCTGGCTGGTGCTGGCCGAGCCGGTCACGGTCGTCGTAGTGGGCAGTGGGGCGGTGGTGCTGGCCGCGGTGGCGATCGTCGTACGCTCCGAACGGCGTACGCCGGTGGCCGACGAGACGACGGAGGATCGTGTGGGCCCCAACCCTCAGGATGCTCCGCCGCTCGCCGCGGACCGTGGTTCAGCGGCGAGCTGAGGAGCGCCAGTCGGCGGCGTCCTTGAGGAACACGTCGTTGGCCTCGTTCTCACCGATGGACACCCGGGCGCCGTCACCGGCGAACGGGCGCACCATGACCCCATGTGCCTCGCACTCGGCCGCGAACTCCACGGTGTCGTTGCCGAGCGGCATCCAGACGAAGTTGGCCTGGCTCTCCGGCACGCCCCAGCCCTGCTCACGCAGTGCGTGCCAGACCCGGGAGCGCTCCTCGACCAGGGCCTCGACCCGCTCGAGCAACGCAGCCTCGTGCCGCAGCGACACCACGGCTGCCTGCTGCGCGACGTGCGAGACCCCGAACGGCAGCGAGCACTTGCGGATGGCCTCGGCGACGGGCCGCGGCGCGATGGCGTACCCGACACGGAGTCCCGCCAGGCCGTAGGCCTTGGAGAACGTCCGCAGCAGGCAGACGTTGTCGCGCCCGCTGAAGAACCGCATCCCGTCGACGACCTCGGGGTCGCGGACGAACTCGCGGTAGGCCTCGTCCACCACCACCAGGACATCCGGAGGCACCCGGTCGATGAACGCCTGCAGCTCCGCACCCCGCACCGCCGGGCCGGTCGGGTTGTTCGGGGAGCAGACGACGACCACCCGGGTCCGCGCGGTGATCGCGTCGGCCATCGCGTCGAGGTCGTGCCGGGCGCCTTCCCCCAGCGGCACCTCGACCGCCGTCGCGCCGGTGACGCCGACCGCGATCGGGTACGCCTCGAACGACCGCCAGGCGTAGACGACCTCGTCCCCCTCGGCGCACAACGCCTGCAGCAGGTGGTAGAGCACCGCCACCGATCCGGCGCCGGCCGCGAGGTTGTCGGTGGGTACGTCGAACCGCTCCGCCAGCGCGTGGTACAGCGCCGCACAACCCATGTCGGGATAGCGGTTCATCGCCTCCGCCGCGGCGACGGCCGACTCCACCACGCCGGGAAGCGGCGGGTAGGGGTTCTCGTTGCTCGACAGCTTGTAGCTGCGCAGGCCCCGCTGTGGTTCCGGCGGTCGACCGGCCTTGTACGTCGGGATCGAGTCGAGGGCGGATCTGATCGGCGGAGTCGTCATGCCCGTCAGCCTAATGACGCGGTCGACCCCCATCGAGTGGCGCGTTCTGGTCGGGTTGCGGCAGCCAACCCAGCCATTTCGCGCCAGTCGAGAAGAGGGGAGCGACAGTCTGGACGTACCTGCGGTATGTCTGAGACGCTGTGTAGGTGGGACTGCAGACCGACCGACGACCCGAACCGACCGCGTTGCCCGGCCCGAAGGGCAACCCACTGCTCGGCTCGGCCTACTCGCTGCGTCGCGACCTGCTCGGCACCCTGCTGCGCGACCGGGAGAGGTACGGCGACCTGGTCGCCTACCCGGTCGGGCCGCGTGGCCGGCTCCGTCAGACCCTGGTGGTGGCGCACCACCCCGACGACGTCCAGCAGGTGCTCGCCCAGACCGAGCGAACCCTCTCCAAGGACACGATCGGCTTCCGCGCGATGGCCGACCTGCTCGGGCGGGGGCTGCTGACCTCGGAGGGGCCAGAGTGGCGACGGCAGCGCCGGATCGTGCAGCCGCTGTTCACACCGCGCCGGGTCTCCGGGTACGCCGGGCTGATGGCCGAGGAGTCGGCGCTGGTCGCCGACCAGGCCTCCGCCGACCAGAAGACCACCGGCACGGGACAGGTCGACGTGCACCTGCTGATGCTGCGCTACACCCTGCGCGTCGTCGGCCGCGCGCTGTTCGGTGACGCGATCGACGACCTGGTGCCGGTCCTGCACGACCTGGTCCCCGAGGTGAGTGACGCCGCGATGCGCCGTACCTTCCAGCTGCGAGCCGCGCCGATGGAGCGCCGTACCCTCCGCAACAGGCGACCGCGCCGGCTGCGCGACCGGGAGTACGCCGTGATCGACGAGGTGCTGTCGCGCTCTCCGACGCCCGGGGACCCGGCGTACGCTGCGGCACTCGCCGAGGGCCGCGACGACCTGGTAACCCGGCTGCGCGAGGCGCGGGACCCCGAGACCGGCGACGCGCTGACCGAGGGCGAGATCCGCGACCAGGCGCTGATCTTCCTGATGGCCGGCCACGAGACCACCGCCGGGGCGCTGACGTTCACCCTGCACCTGCTGGGACGGCACCCCGACGTGCAGGACCGGGTAGCGACCGAGATCGCCTCGGTGCTGGGCGACCGCGCCACCCCCTCCCCCGACGACCTGGACCACCTGCCGGTCACCAGAGCAGCGCTGCTGGAGGGGATGCGCCTCTACCCCTCCGCGCACTTCACCGAGCGGCTCGCGACGGTGCCGCTCACCCTGGCCGGTCACCACGTCCCCGGGGGCACGATGGTCGCGCTGTCGCCCTGGACCACCCAGCGGCATCCGGCGTTCTGGCCGCACCCCGACCGCTTCGACCCCGACCGGTTCCTCGGTGACAACGGAAGAGACCGCCCGCGCTATGCCTACTTCCCGTTCGGCGGCGGCCCGCGCGGCTGCGTCGGTGAGCACTTCGCGATGCTGGAGGCGGTGATCCTGCTCGCGGCGTTCCTGCACCGGCACCGGGTGACCTCGCTCTCGGCGGACCTGGCCGTCGCGCCGTTGATCACCCTGCGCCCCTCCGGCCCGGTGCCGGTGCGGCTCTCGGCCAGGTGACCGCTGGGTAGGGTCGGTGCGTGGCGCAGAAGACGAAGCCCACCGGCGGCGGCCGTGTCCGCCTGCACGTGGTCACCGGCAAGGGCGGCACCGGCAAGTCGACCGCGGCCGCCGCGCTGGCGCTGGCCCTGGCCTCCGGCGGCCGGAAGGTGCTGCTCTGCGAGGTCGAGGGCAGACAGGGGATCGCGCAACTCTTCGACGTACCCCCGCTTCCGTACGACGAGCGCAAGGTGGCCGTGGCACCCGGTGGCGGTGACGTGTTCGCGCTGTCGATCGACCCCGAGGCCGCCCTCCTGGAGTACCTGGACATGTACTACCGGCTCGGGCGTGCGGGCAGGGCGCTCGACCGCTTCGGCGTGATCGACTTCGCGACCACCATCGCGCCCGGTCTGCGTGACGTGCTGCTGACCGGCAAGGTCTACGAGGCGGTACGCCGTCGCGCGCGGAAGGGCGTCCAACAACCGGCGTACGACGCCGTCGTCCTGGACGCACCGCCGACCGGGCGGATCAGCCGGTTCCTCAACGTGAACGCCGCGATGGCCGGTCTCGCCAAGGTCGGGCCCGTGCGCAACCAGGCCGACGCGATCATGACCCTGCTGCGGTCACCGCGGACCGCCGTGCACCTGACCACCGTGCTGGAGGAGATGCCGGTGCAGGAGACGCAGGACGCCATCGACGAGCTGACCGCGGCCGAGCTGCCGGTCGGGTCGGTGTTCGTCAACTTCGTCCGCCGGGTGGGCCTGTCCGACCGCGCCCTGGACCTGGCGGAGGCCGGCGAGCTGCCGGAGGCGGGGATCCGCGACGGCCTGGTGGACGCCGGCATCGAGCTCACCGACGACCTCGTGACGGCCCTGCAGCAGGCCGCCCGGCAGCATGCACGACGGGTGCAGCTCGAGGCCACCCAACGCGAGCTGGTCGCCAAGCTGGACAGACCGGTGGTGGAGCTGCCGGTACTGGTCGACGGCGTCGACCTGGGCGGGCTCTACGAGCTGGCGCAGGAGTTCAGGGAGCAGGGTCTGGCATGAGTCCACGTGCACATGGCAGACCCGCCCCACGCGTCGGACCGCTGGCCGGAAGACCGACCGGCGCACCCCGCCTGGACGTCGACGCATTGCTCGCCGACCGTGACGTCGGGATCATCGTCTGCTGCGGCGCCGGCGGGGTTGGCAAGACCACGACCTCTGCTGCGCTGGCGCTGCGGGCGGCCGAGCAGGGCCGCAGGGCGGTCGTCCTCACCATCGACCCGGCACGCCGACTCGCGCAGTCGATGGGGCTGACCGAGCTCGACAACAACCCTCGGCCGGTGAGCGGGGTCGACACCAGCGCCGGGGGAGGCCTGGACGCGATGATGCTCGACATGAAGCGCACCTTCGACGAGGTCGTGGAGTCGCACGCCACCCCCGAGAAGGCCCGGCAGATCCTGTCCAACCCCTTCTACCAGGCGCTGTCGAGCTCCTTCGCCGGAACTCAGGAGTACATGGCGATGGAGAAGCTCGGCCAGCTGCACGCGGATGCCCGCCGTACCGGCAGGTGGGACCTGATCCTGGTGGACACCCCACCCTCGCGCTCGGCGCTGGACTTCCTCGACGCCCCCGAACGGCTGGCGTCGTTCCTGGACGGTCGCTTCATCAGGCTGTTGCTGGCTCCGGCCAAGGGGCCGGCGCGGCTGCTCTCAGCCGGCCTCGGTGTGGTGACCAACGCGCTCAACAGGGTGCTCGGCACCCAGATGCTGCGCGACGCCCAGACGTTCATCGCCGCGTTCGACACGTTGTTCGGTGGCTTCCGCGCCCGGGCGGACAAGACATACCAGCTGCTCCAGGCCGACGAGACCGCGTTCCTGGTCGTCGCCGCCCCGGCCTCGGACGCCCTGCGCGAGGCGGCGTACTTCGTCGAGCGACTGACGGAGGAGCAGATGCCGCTGGCGGGGCTCGTCGTGAACAGGGTGACCCGCTGCCATGCCCCGGACCTGGCGGAGACCGAGGCGGCGGCCGGAGCACAGCGCCTGGAGCTGTCGGGAGAGCACCCGGTGACCGCTCACCTGCTGCGTCTGCACGCGGAGGAGATGGCGACGGTCGCGCGCGAGGACCACCTGCGCCTGAGGTTCACAGCCGCGCATCCGAGCGTGCCGACTGCCGAGGTCCCCGCGCTGGCGACCGACGTGCACGACGTCGAAGGCCTGCGCGCGGTGGGTACGGCGGTGGCTGGGCGACCGTTGACAGAGTCGGCGTGACGGCCTTGCTGCACCTGCCG
>JBOHDD010000015.1:0-3339 GCA_050699155.1 Nocardioidaceae bacterium | reverse complement strand
CGCGCCGGTACGGCGGCGTCTGCTGGCCGGTGAGGTACGGGATGAACGGCACCATCCCGGCGACCGTGAAGAGCAGTGTCGGGTCGTCGGAGAGCAGGGACGCCGACGGCACCACGGTGTGGTCGCGCCGCTCGAAGTGCTGGAGGAAGCGGCGCCGGATCTCCGCGGTTTCCATCAGGTGCTGCCTCTTTCACGGCCTTGGGTGATCGCCGGGTTGGCGGAGTGACCAGCGTCGAGCACACCCAGGCGGTCGCGCAATTCGGATTCGCGCTCCACCATGCCGACCCGCACCTCGTCACGCAGCAGCCGTGCACCCACACCCAGGGCCCCGATCTGGTCGCCGATCCCGGACGGGGTGAACCGCTCGGCCGCTCGTCGTGTCTTGACCATCGCGTAGACGCTGCTGCCGGCACCCACCGCGAACCAGAACACCCGGCTCATCGAGCCGCCCTCACCCGTGCTCGTGTCTGGCGCCGACGCCGGCGGTACTCCCGGCGTACCTGGTAGGCCAGATGCGCGCGCTTCTCCTCCCGCAATGCACGCCGCACGCCGTGGGAGAGCGCCGCGACCTTGATCAGCGGCTCACCGAGGGTCGTGCTGACCACCCTCTGGGTGGACACGGGCACGGGGTCCTGCGCGTCGAAGGTGATGACGTACTCGGGCTCACCGTCCGGCGCAGCCTCTGCGGTCTCGCGGGCGCGCTCCCGGCGCACCAGCTCCTCGACCTGCTCGCGGAGCCCGTCCACCGTCAGTCGACACGTCTGCAGCTCGGCACCGAGGCGCCACACGGACACCGCCAGGGCGGTGGTGAGCGCGAGCAGCAGAGCACACGCCACCGCCAGGATGATCTCGACCGGACTCATGACCTCCGACCCTATCGCGACCCAGCAGCCCTTCTTCAGCCCTGGCCGCGGATGATCCGGCGGATCCGCTCCCAGCGTTCGCGCACGCCGCTCTCGGCACCCAGCGAGGTCGGCTCGTAGTAGGTCGCGTCGGCGACCACGTCGGGCGCGTACTGCTGCTCGGCGACACCGAACGGCTCGTCGTGCGCATACCGGTAGGCCTTGCCGTGGCCGAGCTTCGCCGAGCCGGGGTAGTGCGCATCGCGCAAGTGAGCGGGCACCGGGCCGATCTTGCCCGCGCGTACGTCGGCGGACGCGGAGTCGATGGCCTTGATCACGGCGTTCGACTTGGGCGCCAGCGCGAGGGCGATGACGGCCTGTGCCAGGTTGAGCCGCGCCTCCGGCAGACCGATCAGCTGCACGGCCTGAGCCGCCGCGACCGCCGTCGTCAGCGCTGTGGGGTCGGCGAGCCCGATGTCCTCGCTGGCCAGGATCACCAGCCGGCGGGCGATGAACCTCGGGTCCTCACCTGCCTCGACCATCCGTGCCAGGTAGTGCAGCGCGGCGTCGGCGTCGGAGCCGCGGATCGACTTGATGAAGGCGCTGATCACGTCGTAGTGCTGGTCGCCCTGCCGGTCGTAGCGCACCGCCGCCCGGTCGACCGCGGTCTCGGTGGTCGGCAGGTCCACCACGTCGGAGCCCTTGGCCTGCGCGGCGCCGGCCGCCGCCTCCAGGTAGGTGAGCGCACGACGCGCGTCGCCACCGGCGAGCCGCACCACGTGCTCGACTGCGTCCTCTTGGGCCGAGACCGCACCACCCAACCCTCGCTTGTCGGTGAGGGCGGTCCGGACGACGTCGCGCACGTCTTCGTCGGTCAGCGGCTCCAGAGTGAGCAGCAACGAGCGCGACAGCAACGGTGAGATCACCGAGAAGAACGGGTTCTCCGTGGTGGCGGCGACCAGCGTCACCCAGCGGTTCTCGACACCCGGCAGCAGGGCGTCCTGCTGAGCCTTGGTGAACCGGTGCACCTCGTCCACGAACAGCACGGTCTCCGGTCCTCCACGCCCCAGGTCGCGGCGGGCCTCGTCGATGGCCGCCCGGACGTCCTTCACACCGGCGGCGACGGCGGAGACCTCGACGAAGCGGCGGTTGGTCTGCCCGCTGACGATCGCGGCGATGGTGGTCTTGCCGGTGCCCGGTGGGCCCCACAGCAGCAGCGACATCGGCTGGTCGCCCTCGACCAGCCGGCGTAACGGTGACCCGAGCGCGAGCAGGTGCTGCTGGCCCGTCAGCTCGTCCAGGCTGCGCGGCCGCATCCGCACCGCGAGAGGGGCGGTGGCATGCGCGGCGTCGGCGAGGCTGCCGCTGCCCCGCTTCGACGGGCTCCCCGGTACGTCGAACAGGCCGTCGGAGTCCACGCGGCGACAGTACCTGCCCGCAGGGACACGAGGGTCAGCCGGCGGCCGCCTCCCCGACGTCGAGCCGGTCATAGATCCTGCGCAGGCAGTCGCGGCGCTCCCGCAGGCCGCTGCGCACCTTCGGGTTGTCGGTGTGCCGGATCTCGGTCGACACGTCGCCGAGCCAGGTGGTCAGCACGTCACGGAGGACCCGGGCCTCGTTCTCGGCGATCTCGATCTGCATGGCGTCCTCCCTGGATGCTCTGTCTCCAGGATGCCTCGCGCGAGGCGATGCTTACACCCCTGCCTCGCCCTCGGGGGGCGTGTCGACCCCGGCCTCCTTGCGCTGCTCGGCCGTGATGGGAGCCGGTGCCGAGGTCAGCGGGTCGTAGCCGCCGCCGGTCTTGGGGAACGCGATCACGTCGCGGATCGAGTCGCTGCCGGCCAGCAGGGCGCAGATCCGGTCCCAGCCGAACGCGATGCCGCCGTGCGGCGGTGCGCCGTACCGGAACGCGTCGAGCAGGAACCCGAACTTCTCCCGCGCCTCCTCCTCGGTGACCCCCATCACCGCGAAGACCCGCTTCTGCACGTCCTCACGATGGATACGGATCGAGCCGCCGCCGATCTCGCTGCCGTTGCAGACGATGTCGTAGGCGTAGGCCAGCGCCGACCCCGGGTCGGTGTCGAAGGTGTCCTCGCTCTCGGGCTTGGGCGAGGTGAAGGCGTGGTGCACGGCTGTCCAGGCACCGTGGCCGACGGCGACGTCGCTGGTCTCCTCGACCGGCTCGAAGAGCGGCGCGTCGACGACCCAGACGAAGGACCACGCCGACTCGTCGATCAAACCGCAACGCCGGCCGATCTCGAGCCGGGCGGCACCGAGCAACGCCCGAGACGGGCGGGCGAAGCCGGCGGCGAAGAAGACGCAGTCGCCGGGCTTGGCGCCGACCTGGTCGACCAGGCCCGCCCGCTCCGGCTCGGACAGGTTCTTGGCCACCGGTCCGCCGAGCTCGCCGTCGTCGCCGATGAGCACGTACGCCAGCCCCTTGGCCCCGCGCTGCTTCGCCCAGTCCTGCCACGCGTCGAGCTGCTTGCGTGGCTGG
>JBOHDD010000014.1:0-5090 GCA_050699155.1 Nocardioidaceae bacterium | reverse complement strand
TTACGGCGCTGCGCTGCGTGAAGACGCTGCCCGCCAGGCTGCCGAGCGCCTGCAGCAGGCGACATCGTCGCTGCGCACCCAGTCCAACTCCGATGCGGTGATCGACGACCTGGTCCGCGCGGCTCGTGACCTCACCGGAGCGCAGACCGTGACCGTTGTGGAGGACGGCGAACCAGCGCCCCCAGCGGGGATCCGCGCCCACCTCGGTGGGGGCAGGTACCTGTGCGTGGCCGGGCGCAAGCGGCAGGGCGACTGGACCGTGGCGGAGCGATCGATGCTCGAGACGCTAGCGGGCGTCGCCGGGGACGTGCTGCGCGCGACCAAGCTGATCGCCCGGCTGCGAACGATCACGTACTCGCAGAGCGAGGGTGTGATCGCCGTGGACCTCCAGGCCAGGGTCACCTTCGCCAACCCTGCCGCGGTGAAGATGACCGGGCACCAGCGCGAGGACGAGCTGATCGGCGAGACCATCAGCGATGTCTGCGTCCTCAAGCAGGGCGCACGGCGTACCGACTTCGCCAAGATGGTGATGGAGGAGACGTTCGAGCGCGACGTGGACGCCCTCCTGCTCAGCCCCGGAGTGAGCAGCCTCGACGTCGCCTACAGCCTCACACCACTGCGCATGGGCGACAGCCACGAGGCGCACACGGGTGCCGTGCTGGTGCTGCGCGACATCACCGAGCGCCGCGCCCTGCAGAACGCCATGGCCCATCGGGCGCTGCACGACGAGCTCACCGGCCTGCCGAACCGGCGCCTCCTTGTCGACCGTCTCGACCACGCTCTCGCCCGGCTGATCAAGTCCGACGGGCAGCACGGCGTGCTGTTCCTCGACCTCGACCGGTTCAAGCTCGTCAACGACTCCTACGGCCACCTCGTCGGTGACCGCCTCCTGATCCAGGTAGCGCACCGCCTCCGCCGTAGCCTGTCCGCCGCCGACACGGTCGCGCGGTTCTCCGGTGACGAGTTCGTCATGCTGATCGAGGACGTTCCCGGTCCCGAGCAGCTGGAGCGGATCGCCCATCGGGTGCACAAGGCGCTCGAGCCGCCGTTCGACCTCGGTGACGTCGTGCTCCACTCCTCCGGCTCGGTCGGTGTGGCCAGTGCACACGCCGGCCAGAGCAGGGACGACGTACTCGCGGCGGCCGACACGGCCGCCTACGCGGCCAAGGCTGCCGGACGCAACTGCGTCAGAATGGCCTCGGACGACCTGATCGAGGAGGCGCGAGCACGGCTCGACATGGAGAGCCAGCTGCGTACGGCGATCGACACCCACCAGCTCGCGGTCCACTTCCAGCCGATCGTCACCACTGCCCAGGGCCAGGTGGTCGGGGTCGAGGCGCTCGTCCGCTGGCACAGCCTGCACCGCGGCCTCGTCATGCCCAACCAGTTCGTGCCGCTGGCGGAGGAGACCGGTCTGATCGTCCCCCTCGGCAACTGGGTGCTCGAGGAGTCGTGCCGCTCGGTCCAGGCGTGGACCGCGGCGCACCCGGACCGACAACCGCTCAGCCTGTCGGTCAACCTGTCGGCGCTGCAGTTCGCGTCGCCGGCCCTGGCCGAGGAGGTGGCGCAGACCCTGGCGATGACCGGGCTCTCCCCCTCGCAGCTGTGCCTGGAGATCACCGAGTCGGTCCTGATGACCGATACCGCGACCACGCTGCGCACACTGCACACGCTGCGTGACCTCGGTGTACGCGTGGCCATCGACGACTTCGGCACCGGCTACTCGTCCCTGTCGTATCTCAAGCACCTGCCGGTCGACGTGGTCAAGCTCGACGGGTCGTTCACCGCCGGGCTCGACCAGGACGTCGTCGACGCCGAGATCGTGGCCGCCGTGCTGCGGCTCTCCCACGCACTGGGGATCCAGACGATCGCCGAGGGCGTGGAGACCCCAGGGCAACAGCGGTTGCTCGAGCAAATGGGCTGCCCGCTGATCCAGGGGTTCATCACGTCGAGGGCACTGACGCCGGAGAACTTCCTGCACTTCTGGGAGCAGCGGGAGAAGGAGCTCGACGGGCCCACCCAGCTTCCCGTGACAGGAACCTGACCGCCCCGGACCTAGAGGTAGAGCCCGGTCTGCCCGTCACCGAGGCGCTCGGAGGCCACGGCGTGCAGGTCACGTTCGCGCAGCAGGACGTACTCCTCCCCACCCACCTCGACCTCGCCCTTCTCCTCGGGGTCGAACAGCACCCGGTCGCCGACCTCGACCGTGCGGACGTTGCCGCCCACCGCGGCCACCATGGCCCAGGCGAGCCGGCGCCCCATCTGCGCCGTCGCGGGGATCACGATCCCGCCCGACGACCTGCGCTCACCGAGGTCTGCGTCGATGCTGACCAGGACACGGTCGTGCAGCATCCGGATCGGAAGCCGATCATCGCCGAGCGCTGACTTGGAAGGGGGCAAGCCGGTCAGCCCTTGCGGCGAGAGAAACGACGGACGACGACGAAGAGCGCGACAGCCCCGATCGCGGCCCCCGCGATCGCCGCCACCTTCTCGGTGCGCAGGTTGCCCTCGGAGTCGACGAACGCCGCCTTGGTCTCCTCGACCTGACGGCCGATGATCGTCTTGGGTTTGATCCGGAAGAGCAGCTCGTCGAGGGTGTCGGCGAGCCGGTCACGCGTCGTCTCGATATCGTGCTCGAGATCCTTCGGCGACCGCTGGCTCTCCGGCACATCAGCACGATGCTTGGCCGCCGTTGTGGCCTGACTCACGACATCCTCCTTGGATCAGCGTCCCGTCTCGCGGCTAGAGGCTACCGAATAGTCGGCTTCGCCCCGACACCCGACGCACGAACGACGGTTGTCAGATCCTCGGCTGCACACTTCGCGGGTCGAACCCGAACGGCAGCTCGAGGCGGTGAGCGTGCATCAGCGTGGCATCGGTGAGTACGTCCGGGGTCGCGCCGTCGGCCACGATCAGCCCGTCGGAGAGGACGACCGAGCGAGGGCAGAGCTCGAGGGCGTACGGCAGGTCGTGGGTCACCATCAGCACTGTCACGTCCAGGCCCAGCAGAATCTCCGCCAGCTCGCGACGAGAGGTCGGATCGAGGTTCGAGGACGGCTCGTCCAGCACCAGGATCTCGGGCCTCATGGCCAGCACGGTGGCCACGGCGACCCGACGCCGCTGCCCGAACGAGAGGTGGTGCGGCGGGCGGTCGGCGAAGGTCGCCATGCCGACACGCTCGAGCGCCTCCATCACCCGGACCTCGAGCTGCTCGCCTCGGACACCGAGGTTGGCCGGACCGAACGCGACGTCGTCCCGGACGGTCGGCATGAACAGCTGGTCGTCGGGGTCCTGGAAGACGACACCGACACGGCGACGGATCTCCTGCAGGTTGGGCTTGGCCACCTCCATCCCGCAGACCCGCACCGAGCCACGTCCGGCCGTCAGGATGCCGTTGAGATGAAGCACCAGCGTGGTCTTTCCGGCGCCGTTCGGCCCGAGCAGTGCGACGCGCTCGCCGCGGTGCACGTGCAGGTCGACCCCGTACAGCGCCTGATGCCCGTCCGCGTAGGCGTAGGCGAGCCCCTGGACGTCGAGCACCGGCGTACTCACGGCATCACCACCAACGCGGCCAGAAGCGTCACGAGCGCGAACAGCGGCAGGGTGCCGGCGGTCAGCCAGTGCGCCGTCGTCGCAGCCTGCTGGCTGAACGACGGCATGCTCCCCGCGTAGCCGCGTGAGAGCATCGCCAGGTGCACGCGCTCCCCGCGCTCGTAGGACCGGATGAACAGCGCTCCACCGGACCGCGCGACCACCGGCCAGGCGCGCAGCCCACGGGCCCGGAAGGCCCTCGACTCCCTGGCTGTCCGCATCCGGCTCATCTCCGCGGTGGCGACGTCGAGGTAGCGGATCATGAAACTCATGATCTCGACCAGCTGCTGCGGCAGGCGCAGCCGCTCCAGGCCGGCGACGATGTCCCTGGCCTCGGTGGTCGCGGCCAGCAACAGAGACGCGACCACTCCGAGCGTGCCCTTGCACAACAGGGCAATGGCCGCCTCGAGACCGCGCTCGGACACCACCAGCCCGAGCAGCTCGGTGCGGGGGCCGCTCGAGACGAACGGCATCAGCAGCGCGAACACCACGAACGGGGTCTCGACCACCATCCGCTTGAAGATGAACGTCGGCGGCACATGCGCCACGTGCACGCTGAGTAGCAGCCCTGTCCCGTACACGGCGAACGCGGGGTAGGCCGGAGTCGGTGTTGCGACGACACACAGGACGAACAGGACCAGCGCCACCACCTTGCAGTGCGCGGGGAGGCGGTGCACGACCGAGTGGCCGTGGTAGTGCAGGCGGTGCCCGTGCTCAGCTCCCACGGGATGCGGCGTCCTTGCGTCGTACGACGAAGCTGACACCGGTGGTCATCACCAGCACCACGGCAACACCGGCGACGCCTGCCAGACCGCCGGACAGCCAGTCGTTGTCCACGCCTCGGACCCCGTAGTCCGCCAACGGGCCGCCTGCTGTCGCATGATCCCTCTCGCTCTTCGCGATGCCCTCGTCGGTGGCCACCCGCTCCAACCCGTCCGGGCCGCTCGACGCGAAGTAGCTGACGACACCTGCGAGCAGGAGTGCGGCAGCTGCGAAGGCGACGAAGAACGCCCTACGGCTCATCACGACTCCTGCACGACACGGTTACGGACCTCGAGAACCCTCGCCTCGAGCACCTTGCGGGCGCCGAACACGAGGTCGGGACGGACGGCGGTGATGCTGGCGACGGTGAGCCCGGTGATCGCGGCCTCACCGGCACCGATGAGGGTGTGCCAGCCCAGCATCGCCGCAAGCAGGCCGTCGAACGGGATCGGTGCGACGCCGCCGAGCGCGTACAGGCCGGTGAAGACTGCGGCGGTGGCCGGCACGGACACGAAGGCGCCGACGGCCGCGGCTGGCGCCACCCAGCCGGTGGTCCGGGGAAGGACCCTTCGGGCGGCGAGGAATACCAGCCAGGCGACGACAACCGCCACCAGCGACATCAGGGTGATGTTGGTGCCGAGGGCGGTGACGCCGCCATCGGCGAACAGCAGGGCCTGCACGATCAGCACGACACTGACACAGAGCACCCCGGTCCACGGACCGACCAGCACCGCTGC
>JBOHDD010000013.1:0-7888 GCA_050699155.1 Nocardioidaceae bacterium | reverse complement strand
GGTTGCGTGCCCACCGACGACGCGGGCAGGGTGACGGCGTTCACGGAGAAGTCACCGAACCCGGTCAGCAACCAGGTCAACGCCGGCTGCTACGTGTTCCGGCGCCGGGTGCTGGACGAGATCCCCGCCGGGCGGCCGGTGTCGGTCGAGCGGGAGACGTTCCCCGGGCTGCTGGCCGCCGGAGCCAGCGTCGTCGGCTACCTCGAGTCCTCCTACTGGCTCGACGTGGGTACGCCGAAAGCGCTCGTGCGTTGCTCTGCCGACCTTGTTCGCGGTATCGCCACCTCACCGGCGTACCGTCAGCCGCCGGGTGAGAGCCGTGTCCTGCCGGGGGCACAGGTCGACCCGTCGGCGACGGTCCGCGGTGGGAGCACCGTCGGGCAGGGTGCCTGTATCGGCGCGGGGGCTGTCGTCGAGGGGAGCGTCGTCCTCGACGGCGCTGTGATCGGTGCGGATGCTCGGGTCCGCGACAGCGCGGTGGCCGCACGTGCCGAGGTCGGCGAGCACACGGTGCTCGTGGACGCCGTCCTCGGCGAGGACGCCAGCGTCGGGGCGCGTTGCGAGCTGCTGGCCGGCGCCCGCGTCTGGAGCCGCGCACGGATCGCCGACGGTGCGCTCCGCTTCTCCGCCGACGTGTGACGGCGCCTCAGAGGAAGCCGGCGCCCCCTTCGCGGGCCTCGGACTGGTCCCAGTCCTGCATGAAGTCGCCGACGACCGTGCCGGAGAGTCTCTCGCAGTACCGGGTGATGCCCTTCTCGTCACTTCCACCCTGGGGATCGGCGTACCAGTGGGTGAGAGCCAGGTGCTTGCCCGCAGGGAACTCGCCGCCGTCCTCGGAGGTCCACGGTGCGGCGATGAACGCGTTGTCGGGGTTGCGGTCGGAGCCCTCGAACTTGCTGGCGAGACCCTCGACCTGCGCGACCTGCTGCGGGCTGTCGGCGATGGTCTCGTCGTACCAGAGGATGTTGTACCCGTGCTCGAGGTTGTGCACGAGGATCTCCACCTCCGGCCGGTCGTCGGCGGTGTAGAACTTGCGCTCGAACGACGCCCAGTTCGGCCGATGCGGGCCTGACGACGGGGGCGCCTGGTCGTACTGGACGGGTCGAGGCGGGTTGATGTGCTGCGCGCCACCGGAGGCGGGCGACTCCTGTACGGGGTCGCAGCCGGCGGCCGACTCGGCGACGCCGATCGCGCCCAGCACCTGGTCCTCGAATGCGGCCTCGCGCTGCTGCTCGCTCCACAGTGACCAGCCGGTCAGCCCGATGATGACCAGAGCGACCGCACCGATGACACCGCTGAACATCAGCAGCCGCTTGCGCTCGGCCGCCTTGCGCTCCTTCTCCAGCTGCTCGATGCGAGCACGGCGTTCGCTGGACTTGCTCGACTTGCCCACGTGTGTGCCTTCTCAGTTCTCGTCGCCGGGTCGGGTGCAGAGTCTACGGACCCGGATCGCCCGACCTTAGGACGATCCGGCACACGCCCAGGTTCCGGTCGTCCTCGGCGACTGCCCACCCGTGCACGACGGACAAGGAGCAGACCCGTTCCAGTGCGGCGGCGGTGGCCACGTCAGGTGCGCCACTCACCTCCACTGTCTCGTCTCCGGCCTCGCACACGTCCAGAAGCGTCGGGTCGGCCGACGCGAGGTCCACCAGTCGTCGCACCGGCTCCGGGACACCGCCCGTCGAGGACCGCCGCAACACGGACAGGGTCCCGGTGTCGTCGCGAAGGACGGCCGCCAGGACGGCCTCGCGTGCACCCAGCACGAACATGTCGGCGTCCTCGGCGCGCACCAGCGACGTTGCCCCGGGTCCGTTGCTGCCGATGGGGAGCACCAGGTCCTGCAGCCCGTGTACGACGGCCAGCGGACGCCCGGCGACCTTCCCCTTCACCAGGTCGGCGGATGCGGCGACCTCGTCGACCACGGCCGGCGCCGTCACGGTCAGCTCGTGGCCGTTCTGGTCCCGGCGCCCGGCGTGGTCGTCGAGCGGGAGCAGCCCGGCGCAACCGACGGCGATGTCGGTCTGGCCGTACCGCCACGGCCTGCCGGCGGTGTCCGAGACCACCACGGCGACGTTGCGTCCGGTCAGCCCGAACAGCGAGGAGCGCAGTCGTCTCGCGGACGCGTCAGGGTCGATCGGCAGCAGCACCACCGTTCCGGCCTCGGTGTTGCTGGCATCCACCCCCGCGGCGGCGAGCGTCAGCCCCTGCTGGGTGCGCGCGATCGTCGTGGGGCCACGGGCGGCGACCACCCGCTCGGTCTCGGCCTCGATCGCGCTGCCACGGTCACGCCGGACGACCCTTCCCTCGCTCTTGCTGACGACCTTGCTGGTCACCACGACGACGTCGCCTTCTGCAAGGGACGGGACATGCTGTCGGACCAGTTCCGCCAGGTCGTCGTCGGCCCCGACCTCCGGCAGGCCGTCCACCCCGGTGAGAGAGATGGTGCGGCTCATCGGCGTACGTCCCGGGCGAGCTCGAGCAGCGCCGCGGCCATCCCGGCGGTCGCGGGCACGTCAGTCATCATCAGGGGCACCGCCCGGCAGGCGATGCCGGCGGCTTCGACGTCGGACACCGCGGCCTTGTCCGAGCAGTCGACGAGCCAGCCGTCGAGGATCCCGCCGGCGGTGCGCGGCCCGTAGTGCTCGGCGACCGCGGCCGCCGTGGTCTCCACACCGATCGCGCTCAGCACCGCGTCGGCCATGCCCCGGACCGGACGGTCGGAGACGATCGGGGAGACACCCACCACAGGTGCGGCCGTCGCGCGCAGTGCCTCGGCGACCCCCGCTACTTGCAGGATCGTGCCGACCGACACCACCGGGTTCGACGGCGGCACCACCACGACGTCCGCCTCCCCGACGGCCTCCAGGACACCGGGCGCCGGCTTGGCGTCGTCCACGCCCACGACGACCACGTCACGGGCCGGAACCGCGGCATGCATCCGCACCCAGTACTCCTGGAAGTGCACCACCCGCTGTCCCGACGGGCTGTCGTCGTCGGCGACCACGATGTGCGTCTCCGCGCGGTCGTCGGACATCGGCAGCAGGTCGACCTCGGTGCGGTACGGCACCGGCCAGCGAGTGGCCAGTGCGCGGGTGACCTCCGACAACGGGTAGCCGGCGTCGAGCATCTGGGTGCGCACGACGTGGGTGGCCAGGTCGCGGTCACCCAGACCGAACCAGCTCGGCTCGACGCCGTAGGCGGCGAGCTCCTCCTTGGCGTGCCAGGTCTCGTCCCGGCGGCCCCACCCGCGGTCGTCGTCGATCCCGCCGCCCAGCGTGTACATCACGGTGTCCAGGTCGGGACAGACCCGCAACCCGAACATCCACATGTCGTCGGCGGTGTTGGCGACCACGCTCAGCCGGTGCGGCCCGGACGGGTCCGGTGGTACGGCGTCGAGGTGGCTGAGGAGACCGCGCAGGAACCGTGCCCCGCCGATCCCCCCGGAGAGGGCGGTGATGTGCATGATGAGAGTCTCCCCTGTGCCCGGGTGGTGTGGCAGGCTTCCCCCGGACGACGAAGCGGACGGGAGGAAAGACCTGTGGTCAGCGAAGCCACCAAGCGGTACCGCGAGCTGTTCGCCTGGGCCATCCTTGCCTATCTGCTGGCGAGCCTGCTCTTCGAGTTCATCGCACTGTTCGTCGACAGGGGCTTCGCGGACAACTCCGCCCTGCAGTACACGGAGTTCGTCGACCCGGTCGTGTCCGGGCTGCTGGTGCTCGCGGTGGTGCTGGTGAGCCACGTCGAGGCTCCGACGGCCAACGCGCGCTCGGTCACGCTGATCGCGCTCGCCCTGGTCGCGTCGCTGATGCTGCTCGGCCTCGTCACCTGGATGGCCGGGCTCGCGTCCGTAGACGTGTTCGGCAGTGCCGCGTCGAAGATGCTGGGCTCCCTGGAGTTCCTGCTCCGCCTCGCCCTGATGGGTGCGGCCGGCTGGTTCGTGTTCCTCTCGCATGCCGCGGTCCACGCACAGGCGCACCGGCACGCGTCGCCGCACTCCCTCCCGTCCCTCCCCTTCGACCCCTATCGACGCGTACGACGTCCGGCGTCCACGCCGGCGGTCGCCGCCGGTGCCGGCCAGGGTTGGGGACAGCGGGCCGGCGACGGTGCGGCGGGTGGGCAGACCACGCCGCAGACGGCGTGGACGGCGGCGAAGCTGGTGGCCCAGCGCAGACGGCACGAGCAGAGCGAGACCGGCCGGGACACGGCGAGCTGGTGGGTACAGACCTGGGGGCAGACCCAGGGCGGCGAGCCGGGCCGCGACCGTTGACGTGCCGGTCCCGGCCACGAGAGCGTGGGCCACTTCGAAAAGAGCCGCTTCGCCCTGTTCGGTCAAATTGTCCGGCGTGTTGCCACGAATACCAGACTGCGGCTTGACTTCTCGGCATTTACAGGCATGTAATTTCAATCGTGTCGTTTGCTTGATGCTCCGCGGCGCCAAGCGCAAGGGCGACACACCTGGCACACGAGAAATGGGTCGAGGAGGCGAGCACCGTGAACGACTTGGATGTGCTCGACATGACAGACACCGAGGAGCTCACCTGGCAGGAGCGGGCGCTGTGCGCTCAGACGGACCCGGAGGCGTTCTTCCCCGAGAAGGGCGGATCCACCCGGGAGGCGAAGAAGGTCTGCTTGTCCTGCGAGGTGCGGCCCGAGTGCCTGGAGTACGCGCTGCAGCACGACGAGCGATTCGGTATCTGGGGCGGGATGTCCGAGCGCGAGAGGCGCAAGCTCAAGAAGCGCGCGGTCTGAGCGCCGCCCGGCGGGTGGGGCCACTCACAGTGGCCTGGCACACTGTGGCCCGGCTCACTGTGCTCACTGTGCGAGGCCAGCGCCTCGTCGTCTAGGCTGTCCCGGCAGTTCCGCCGCCTGACTAGTCGAGGATTTCCCTGCGCATGAGCCCCTCCGCTACACGTGTGTCGCGGGGGCGACCGCTCGTGACGGCCGTCATCGTGACGCACGACGGTGCCCGCTGGCTGCCAAGACTGCTGGAGAGTCTGGAGCGCCAGTCGCGCCTTCCGGACCAGCTGGTCGCAGTCGACACCGGCAGTGCCGACGAGACCCCTGACCTGCTGGAGCGTTCGCTGGGCACGGAGTCCGTTCTCACTGTCGAGCGCACCGTCGGTTTCGGAGCCGCGATCTCCCACGGGCTCCACCACCTCAACGGCCAGGCCCCTCCGGCCGGGGCCGATCACTGGATCTGGGTGCTGCACGACGACATGCAGCTCGACCCGCATACGTTGCAGGAGCTGCTCGCCACCGCCGGCGAGGACCCGGAGCTGTCCGTCGTCGGGCCGAAGGTGCGCGACTGGCCCCGGCGGATGCGCCTGCTGGAGATGGGCTTGACGGTCACCGGCACAGCGCGGCGGATGACCGGCGTGGAGATGGGGGAGTACGACCAGGGCCAGCACGACACCGACGTGCGCGACACCCTTGCGGTCGGAAGCGCCGGGATGCTGGTCCGCAAGAGCGCCTGGGAAGAGCTCGGTGGGTTCGACCCGGCCCTGAAGCTGTTCGGGGACGACCTCGACCTTGGGTGGCGCGCCGCGCGGGCGGGCCTGCGTACGGCGGTGTCACCCGACGCGGTCGTCTTCCACGCCGAGGCCGGCGCACGCGGGCAGCGCGCTCTCGATGCGGCCCGCGGCAACCCGCACCGCCTGGCGCGTGAGCACGCGCTCTACACCGTGCTTGCCAACTGCCGCGGCTGGGCGGTTCCGCTGGTCGCCGTCAGGCTTCTCCTGGGCTCGCTGCTACGCGCGCTCGGGATGCTGCTGGTCAAGGCACCGGGGCTGGCCGCCGACGAGCTCGTCGCCGTCGCCTCGGCGCTGGGACGGCCCGGAAGGCTCTGGAGCGGTCGCCGGCGTCGACGTTCGACGGCGAGGCTGTCGCACTCGAAGGTCAGGCCGCTGCTGGCGTCGTGGTGGGCGCCGTACGGTCATGGCCTCGACCTGGTCGGTCAGGTCGTCGCCGAGATCATCGACGCCCTGGCCGACCGCACCCGCGGGGCCAACCGCGGGGTCGAGACCGGGCCGGTCTCCGAGGAGGCGCAGAACCTGCAGGTCGAGCTGGGACCGCTCGGCTGGCTGCTGAGCCGTCCGCTGGGCATCGCGGTCACGGCGCTGGTGCTGCTGTCGCTGCTGTCGGCGGTGGACGTCTTCGGAGCGGGTCTGCTCCAGGGTGGCGCCCTTCTTCCGTCGCCGCCCGGGGCCGGTGACTGGTGGGGGACGTACGTCGAGTCCTGGCACCCGGTCTCGGTCGGCAGCGACGTCGCCGCGCCGCCGTACGTCGTCGTACTCGGGTTCCTCGGCACCCTCCTGCTGGGCAAGGCCTGGCTCGTCGTCACCCTGCTGTTCGGGTTCGCGGTGCCGCTCACGACGCTTGCGGGGTACGTGCTCGCGCGCCGCCTGGTGGGCTCGCGGCTGATCGCGCTCTGGGCCGCGGTCGCCTATGGCCTGTTGCCGGTCCTGACCGGTGCGGTGGGGCAGGGCCGGCTCGGCACCGTGGTTGCGGCGGTCCTGCTGCCGCTGCAGGTCCGTTGTGCTGTCGCGGCGGTCGACGGCCGATCGGTGGAGCGTCGCTGGCGGGCGGCGTTCGGGGCCGGTCTGCTGTTGACCGTCATCGCCGCGTTCGTGCCGCTGGCGCTGCCGGCCGCCTTGGTCGTCGGCGTCGGGTACTGGCTGCTGGCCGACCGCCACGGTGATCTGCTGCTGCGCGTCGTGGCCGTCCTGTCGGTACCCGTGCTCGCGCTGCTGCCATGGCTGCTGCACCTCGGTGCCGACCCGGCGGGCTGGGTCCTGGCCGAGGCAGGATACGAGGCTGGAGTAGCCGGGCAGACGTGGGCGGCGCCGTGGCAGTTGGCGCTGGGACGGCCGGGCGGACCAGGTCAGGCTCCGGCCTGGCTCACCGTTGGGCTGGTGCTCGCCGCCGTCGCCGCCCTGCTGCGCAACGACCGCCGCCGCGTCGTTCTCACCGCGTGGGGCGTCGGGCTCGCCGGGCTGGCCCTTGCGGCCCTCCCACAGGGCGACGGTGCCTGGCCGGGGTTCGCCGTGCTCCTCGCCCAGGGCGCTGCCGTGGTCGCGGCCGCGGCCGCCGGTGACGGCGCGGTGCATCGGCTCGGAGACGCCGCGTTCGGCTGGCGGCAGCCGGTCGCCGCGGTGATCACGGTGGCCGCGCTGCTGGCGCCGGTTCTCGGTGCGGGCTGGTGGATCCTCGGCCAGGACCCCGGCCTGCTGCGTCGGGCGGGCCCGCTGCAGGTGCCCGCGTTCATGGCGGACGCGCAGCAGAGCCCGCGGTCCGTGCGGACGCTGGTCATCTCGGGTGGCTCGGGTGGCTCGGCAGGCGAACCGCGGGTCGCGGTGCATCTGGCCCGTGGACCCGGCTTGTTCGTCGGTCAGGATGACGTGGCACCGGACCCTCCGACAGCGCTGGTCGATCTCGCCGCACGGCTCATCACCGAACCCAGCGCCGACGACGTCTCCGCGCTGGCAGGACACGGTGTCGGCCACGTCCTGCTCTCCACCGGCGACGAGGACCAGATCGCGGCCGTCGACGGTGCTCCGGGCCTCGTCCGTGCCAGTGCGGGTGAGCTCGACGCGGCGGCCTGGCAGCTGGACGCCCCGTCCGGACCGGTCCGGGTGACCCCGCAGCGGGGCGACCCGACCGCCGCCAGCGTGCTGCCGATCAGCTCGGGCTCCGTCGACGTCTCGGTCCCCGCCGGAGAGGGCCGACGGCTGTTGACCCTGGGCGAACGCACCGACGACGGCTGGCAGGCCGAGCTGGCCGGCCGTGAGCTCGAGCCACGCGTGGTCGACGGCTGGAACCAGGCGTTCGTGCTGCCCGGACAGGGTGGCGAGCTGGTTGTTGAGCACTCGTCGTCGGCGCGGGTTCTCTG
>JBOHDD010000012.1:0-4860 GCA_050699155.1 Nocardioidaceae bacterium | reverse complement strand
ACGAGTCGATGTTCCGCCTGCTCGAGGGTGTCGTCACGGAGTACGACCGGCTCGGCCGGGTCCGTGAGCGCACCGGCAACCAGCTGTCGGCCTCGGTCCCGGCGGGGATGTTCCGGGCCGGCGACGGCACCTGGCTGGTGCTGACCACCAGCACGGATCGCACGTTCAACCGGCTTGCGGCAGCGATGGACCGGCAGGACATGGTCACCGACCCCCGCTACGCCACCAACCGCGACCGGGTCGAGCGCCGCGACGAGGTGAACGCGATCGTCGACGACTGGTTCCAGGCGCGCTCCTCCGAACAGATCGAGGAAGAGCTCAACCGGCACGGCGTACCCGTGTCGCCGGTCAACAGCATCGCCGACATCTTCGAGGACCCGCACTACGCGGCACGCGACATGCTGGTGGAGGTCGAGCACCCCAAGCTGGGAACCCTCCGCCTGCCCGGCGTGACCCCGAAGTTCAGCCAGACACCTGGCCAGGTGCGTCGTTCGGGTCCCACCCTGGGCGAGCACAACCACGAGGTGTACGCCGAGCTCGGCCTCACCGCCGAGGATCTCGCGGCACTCGAGGAGAGGGGTGTGATCTAGGCATGGAGAACGCCATGTCCGCCCGGGAGTACGTCGGCACGCCTCCGAGGCTGCCCTTCGACCTGCCGGAGCGTGTCAACGTCAACGAGGTCGGACCACGAGACGGCTTCCAGCTCGAGCGGGCTCTGATCCCCACGCCACGCAAGATCGAGATCGTCGACGCCCTCTCGCGGACCGGCGTGCCCGGAGTGCAGGTCACGTCGTTCGTGCGGCCGGACGCCGTACCCCAGCTGAAGGACGCCGCCTAGGTGATGCTGAGCATCAGCCGGCAGGCGGATGTGTCCTACGCGGTGCTGGTGCCCAACCTCAAGGGGGCCCAACGTGCCCTCGAGCACGACGCCGATGTCTGGGAGACGATGCTCTCGGTGTCGGACTCGCACAGCCGGGCCAACGCGAACCGCGACACCGCCGAGGCACTGCGGGGCATGCGGGACGTCGTCGGCCTCGGTCACGAGAACGGCGTGGACGTCGTCGGCGGGATGGCGACCGCGCTCGGCTGCCCCTTCGAGGGCCGAGTGTCCTATCAGCGGGTGGCCTGGGTCGTCGCGGAGTACCACGCCATGGGCGTCCGTCGGGTGACGGTCGCCGACACGGTCGGTGTGGCCGACCCGGCGCACGTCTACGCCATGTGTACGCGGCTGCAATCGGACTTCACCGACGTCGAGTTCGCCCTGCACCTGCACGACACCCGCGGGCTCGGGCTCAGCAACGTGATGGCCGGGATGGCCGCCGGCATCGCCGACTTCGACTCCTCCGTCGGCGGTCTCGGCGGCTGCCCCTTCGCGCCGGGTGCGACCGGCAACATCGCCACCGAGGATCTGGTGCACATGCTCGCCCTGCTCGGTGTCGACACCGATGTCGACGTCGAGGCCGTGCGCGATGTCTCTCGTGACCTGGTGGCTCCCGTCATCGACCATCCCCTGGAGAGCTCGCTCAGCCGGGCCGATCCCTCCTGGAGTCTGCACCCATCCCCGGCCGGCCAGCGGCTCGAGGCCCACCACGACAGCGCAGAACGGAGCTCACGGTGAACATCACAAGGCCAAGGAAGAGGAGCGCAAGGACGCTGCTGGTCACAGTGCTCGCCTCCACATCGGTGCTGCTGGCCGCCTCCTGTGGCGGCGCCTTCGACACCCAGGAGCAGCAGGCCGGGGCCAGCTATCCCACTCAGCCGGTGACAATGACGGCGCCGGCCGAGCCTGGATCCGGCTGGGACACCACCGCACGGGCGCTCGCCCAGGTGCTGGAGGAGGAGTCGCTGACGGACTCGGCGCTCCCGGTGCAGAACCGCACCGGCGCGACCGGATGTGTCTGGCACGAGGCGATGGTCAACGACTACGCCGGTGATCCGTACCAGATCGCGATCACCTCGACGCCGATCATGTCCAACTACCTGCGAGGCGACTGCGACCTCACCTACAAGGACGTGACGATGATCGCGACCGTCTTCGTCGAGACCTACATCCTCGTCACGCCCGCGGACTCGCCGTACAAGACCGCCGACGACCTGATCAACGCGATCAAGAAGGACCCGCAGTCGGTCCCGATCGCCGCGTCGGGTGACGACCAGCTGCCGTTCGCACTGCTGGTGCGGGCCGCCGGCGGCGACCCGGCGTCGATCAACTTCATCGAGTACGAAGGCGGCGGCGAGCAGATCACCGCGATGCTCAACGGTGACGTCGAAGCCGCACTGGCAGGGGTGAGCGAGTTCCGTGGCCAGCTGGAGGCCGGCGATCTGCGTGGTCTGGCCGTTCTGAAGGACGAGCGGCTGACCGGTCCGCTCGGCGACATCCCCACCGCGCCCGAGCTCGGGTACGACGTGACTCTCGCGAACTGGCGGGGTGTCTACGGGCCTCCCCGGATGCCGGACTCGGCCGTGACCTACTGGCAGGAGACGCTGCGCAAGGCGGTCGAGACTCCCTCGTGGAAGAAGGTGGCGGAGCAGAACCAGTGGGAGCCGCTGTACCTGGAGGGCCAGGAGATGGAGAGCTACCTCGCCGACGCGAACTCCAAGATCAAGCAGGGCCTGGCCGACATCGGCGCCCTCGAGTGAGGAGGGACCTGAGGTGCGCGCGCTGACCCGGTCACGGGATGCCCGGGCAGGGCTGGTCGCCGCCGTGCTCGGCGTCGTCTACCTGGGCGCCGCCTTCTTCATCGAGCCGGACCCGTCCACGACATCGGTGGTCGGTCCCCGGGTTGCGCCGCTGGTCATCGGCACCGCCACCGTGATCTGCGCTCTGGCGCTCCTCGTCCGGGGTCTCCGGACCCCGGACGAGGGTCCCGCGCGGGGAGGCGACACAACCGACGGCGCGGCAGTGCAGTCGCACCGCCAGGTGCTGGTGGCGTTCGCGATCTTCGCCGCCTACATCGTGGCGTTCATTCCGATCGGCTATCTGTTGTCCACCTTCGGCTTTCTCGTCGCTATGACCACATATGTCGACCGCAGCAAGCTCGCCCGCAACTGCATCTTCGGAGCGGTCTTCTCCCCTGTCGTCTTCGTGCTGTTCAACTACGGGCTTCAGGTTCAGCTTCCGCCCGGGCTGCTGGGATAGGTGACGCGTGGACCTCTTCTCCGGTATGGGCGCGGGCTTCGCCGAGGCCCTCACACCCACCAGCCTGGCATTCGCGTTCGCAGGTGTCCTGATCGGGACGATCGTCGGGGTGCTCCCTGGCATCGGGCCGATCACCGCCATCGCGCTGCTGATCCCGCTGTCCTTCGGCATGGAGCCGGTGCACGGTCTGATCCTGCTCAGCGGGATCTACTACGGCACGATGTACGGCGGCTCGATCACGGCCACCTTGATCCGTACACCGGGCGAGGTATCCAGCGTGGTCACAGCCATCGACGGCTACGAGATGGCCCGCCGTGGGCGTGCAGGTCCCGCGCTGGCGACCGCAGCGATCGGATCGTTCATCGCGGGCACGCTGTCGACGGCCGGGCTGATGCTGCTGTCGCCGTTCCTGGTCTCGCTCGCCGTGGCCTTCGGCGCCCAGGAGTACTTCCTGCTGATGCTGCTCGCGCTGATGATGTCCTCCACCCTGACCCAGGGGTCACGGCTGAAGGCCGCCCTGTCCATCCTGCTGGGACTGGCCGTCGGGGTCATCGGGCTGGATCCGCAGACCGGGACGCCCAGACAGACCTTCGGAATCCTGCAGCTGCACGAGGGGGTGGACTTCGCGATCTTCGCGATGGCGCTGTTCGCGATCCCCGAGGCGCTCAACAACCTGTGCTCTCGTGGCACCGCCGAGCGTCCGCAACCCATCCAGGGCCGCCTCTGGATGAACCGCGAGGAGTGGCGGCGCTCCACCGGACCGTACGCGCGCGGATCGGTGCTGGGCTTCCTGATCGGCGTACTTCCCGGCGTCGGGCCCTCGCTCGCGGCCTTCATGTCCTATGTGATGGAGAAGCGCCTCTCGAAGCGCAAGGAGGAGTTCGGTCACGGCGCCATCGAGGGCGTGGCCGGGCCGGAGGCGGCCAACAACGCCGGCGTCGGTGGCGCCATGGTGCCGCTGCTGACACTCGGCATACCGGGGTCAGCCACGACGGCACTGCTGTTGTTCGTGTTCATGATGTACGGCCTGCAGCCGGGGCCACTGCTCTTCCAGAGCGACCCGGGGCTGGTGTGGGCGATCGTCGCGAGCATGTACGTCGGCAACGTCGTACTGCTGGTGCTGAACCTTCCCCTGGTCGGTCTGTTCGTGAAGCTGCTCGCGATCCCGACGCCGCTGCTGTTCTCCGGCGTGCTCGCGTTCGTGGTGCTGGGGGCGTACGCACTGACCTTCAACATCTTCAGCATGCTCCTGCTGCTGGTGTTCGGAGCAGTGGGCTACTTCATGCAGGAGTACGACTTCCCACTCGCCCCGGCAGTCCTGGCACTGGTCCTCGAACCACTGCTGGAGACGAACCTGCGGCGCGCCCTCGACATCAGCGGCGGCAACCTGATGACGTTCCTGGAGCGCCCAGCGTCGCTGGTCCTGCTGCTGGTCTGCATCGGCGCGGCCGCGGTGCCGTTGGTGCAGAGGGCACGTCGCCGGAGCACGCCCAGCGCGGACGCGGTGTCACGCTGACGAGATCCGCAGCGGCGTCATCCGCCCGAGTACTCTCGGAGCACGGCCGTGACCTCGTCCGGTCGTGCTGCGTCGGCGGCGAAGGTGAAGGTGCCCGTCTCGGTCATCTCGCGTACGGCGCGCAGGAACGCGCCGAGTGCCGTCCGGTGCAGTGCACTGCCCAGGCTGACTCGGACCACCCCGACCTCGGACAGCTCGGCGACGG
>JBOHDD010000011.1:0-3733 GCA_050699155.1 Nocardioidaceae bacterium | reverse complement strand
GGTCTGATCGCCAGCATGTACCTCGGCAACGTGATGCTGCTCGTCCTCAACATCTTCTGCGTCCCCGCGTTCGCCAGCATCGCGCGCGTCCCGTTCCGCATCCTCGGACCGATCGTCATCGTGCTCTGCGTCATCGGCGCGTACGCCGTCAACGACAGCGTCATCGAGGTCGGCATCATGCTCGCATGCGGAGTCCTGGGCTTCTTCATGCGTCGATACGGCTTCTCGCCGGCGGCACTCGTCATCGCGCTGGTGCTCGGTCCGATGGCCGAAGAGAGCCTGCGCCAGACCCTGCTCATCTCCGGCGGCAGCTTCGACATCTTCGTGCAGCGCGGCATGTCGTTGGCGCTGATCGCCTTCGTCGCCCTGCTGGGAGTGCTCGCGTTCGTGGGCCCGATCGTCTTCGGTGCGCTCCGCCGTACCCTCGATGCGCGTGCAGAGCGTCGCCGCGGTGGCTCCGCGGGCGGTGACGGCCCTTCCGGGGAACGCCCGACGGACGAGCAGCGACACGTGGACGTATGACGGAGACCGACGGTCGTGTCAGTGCTGCTCCGCGGCCGCGCTGCGTTCGGCCTCGAGCCATGTCACGGCGACCTGGGTGTGCCCCTCCAGCCGGTGCTCGATCCCGTCGAGGAAGGTGCGGTCTCCGTGCCGGTCCAGCTCGTCCACGACGGCTGCCGGGTCCCCGTCCTCGACGAGATCCAGCAGCCGGCGGTGCCGTGCGACGTCCTGGAGGAGGTCCTCGTCAACGCGGGCCCGCCGGTTCATGGCCATGCACAGCTGCATCTGCAGCTGCAGCGACCGGTACGCCTCCTCGAGTCGGCGGTGCCCGGACAGGCCGACCAGGGACAGGTGGAAGGCGAAGGAGTCCTCGCCGTAGGCCGCCTCGTCCCCTGACCTGGCCGACGTCTCCATCGCTGCGAGAGTGGCGTGCACGCGTGCGAGCCGGGACGGGTCGGTGACCGGGAGCGCCAGGCGTACGGCGAGCAGCTCGTACTCCCGGCGAAGGGTGAAGATCTCGTAGACGTCATGAAGGGTCAGCGGCGTCACGATCGTGCCCTTGCGCGGCTGCTGCAGCAGCAGCCCCTCGCGTTGCAGGACGCGCAGCGCCTCACGCAGCGGTGGCCTGCTGATCCCGAGCTGCTTGGTGAGCTGGTTCTCCACCACCCGGTCTCCGGGCATCAGGTCGCCGCCGATGATCATCTGGCGCAGCGCGGCGGCGGCGAAGTCGACCAGGCTCGGCGGCGGGGCGAAGGTCGCTCGGGCGGGGGAGCTGTCCAAAGAAATCCTCGCAGCCTCTTGTCGCTGGTCTATTGGCTGTTGTAGACAATAGACCAACGTGGTCCAGGTCACAAAGAACCTGGGTCGGTCGGTCGCTCGGAGGGACACCGCATGACCATCAGCCAGGCAGCGCACGTCGGCGACGCGGTGACGCCGCTGCAGGGAGTGCGGGTGCTGGAGATCGGCGCCTTCATGGCGGCACCGTTCGGCACCATGCAGCTGGCCGACCTCGGCGCCGACGTGGTCAAGGTGGAGGACCCCGCGGGAGGAGACCCCGTCCGTGCCACCGGGCCGTTCCTGGACGGGGAGAGCTCCCCGTTCGTGCGTCTCAACCGCAACAAGCGGTCCATCGCGCTCGACCTGAAGCACGACGAGGGCAAGCGGGCCCTGCGGCGGATCCTCGAGACCACCGACGTGGTGGTCGAGAACCTCCGGCCGGGGACCCTGTCGCGGCTCGGCTTCGGGTTCGAGGAGGTACATGCGATCAACCCGCGCGTCGTGTACGTGTCGGCGTCCGGGTGGGGTCAGGACGGACCGCTCTCGGCCCTCCCCGGCCTCGACATCATGGCTCAGGCGCGGTCCGGCCTGATGAGCATCACCGGCACCGCGGAAGGCGATCCGGTGAAGGTCGGGGTCCCGATCTGTGACCTGGTCTGCGGTCTGTACGCCGCGCTCGCGACCCTCGCGGCCCTCCGTGTCCGTGAGCACACCGGGACCGGTCAGCACGTCGACGTGTCCCTGTTCGAGTCCGGTGCGTCGTTCGCGATCTGGGAGGCGGGCCGCTACTTCGCGACCGGCGAGATCGGCAAGCCACTCGGATCTGCGCATCAGTCCACGGCGCCGTACCAGGCGATCCGCACCGGCGACGGGTGGGTAACGGTCGGAGCGGTCACGCCGAAGACCTGGACCGGTCTGTGCGAGGCGCTCGACCTGCCGCACCTGCTGGACGACCCGCGCTACCAGGACGCGTTCGAGCGACACGGACACCGCGACACGCTCATCCCGGCCATCGAGGAGTCCAGCCGCGCACGCACCACCGCGGACGTCGTGAGCGCGCTCGACGCTGCGGGAGTCCCGTGTGCGCCGATCTCCGACATGGAGCAGGTCTTCACCGACCCACACCTGGCCCAGCGGAACTTCTTCTGGGACGCGCCGCACCCGAGGCTGGGCACCGTGCGGCAGGTCGGGTCGCCTCTCGGGCTGCTCGCGACGCCACCGGTACGCCGCAGCGCCGGGCCGCTACTCGGTGCCGACACCGAAGACGTGCTGCGCGAGTCGGGAATCGACGTCGAGACGGTCGAGCGCCTGCTGGACCGCGGTGTCGCGTCCGTTGCACAGCCAACCGAGGCGCCGGCGAACGAGGAGGCCGACCAGGTGACATCCACACCACCGGTCTGACCGCGCCCCCCGGGCGCCTCGGGCCGGGTGCTCCACCCATACCCAACCCAGAGCAGCAGAGGAAGCGTTATGCGGCGTACCCAGAAGAACTCGTTCGCGTTGACCGCGGCGGCGTCGGCCGTGCTCGTTGCCAGCGCGTGCACCTCGCCGACAACGGCCGAGTCCAGCGGCAGCTGGACACCCAGCGGCGACGTGACCATGGTGGTGCCCTTCGAGGCCGGCGGCGGAAGTGACCTGTCCGGACGTGCTATGGCCACGGGCCTGGAGAAGGTCATGCCCGACCTCACCGCGACCGTCGAGAACCGCGATGGAGGCTCCGGTGCCGTCGGGTACTCCTACTTCCTGTCCAAGGAGGGCGACCCGAACTACGTGCTCGCCACGGAGACCGCCCTGTTGGCGCTGCCGCTCTCGCAGGATGTCGAGTTCGACCACAAGAGCTTCACGCCGATCATGAAGGTGGGTGAGGACTACACCATGATGGTCGTGGACAAGGACTCGCCCTACCAGACCTGCCCGGACGTCGTCGAGGCGTCGAAGTCCCAGCGCATCGTCGCCGGCATCTCGGGTATCACAGGCACGGACAACATCGTGCTCTCCCGGACCGAGCAGAAGATGGGCGCAAAGTTCGACCGCGTGCCGTACGAGTCCGGCAGCGAGCTCACAGCGGCACTCCTGGGTGACCAGCTGGACATCGCGTCCCTGAACCCTGGCGAGGTGATCGGGCAGCTGGAGTCCGGCGACCTCAAGGCGCTCTGCGTGTTCGCCCCGCAGCGGTACGACTACCCCGAGCTGGCCGACATCCCGACCGCCGAGGAGGAGGGGATCGACGTCTCGTTCGCGCAGTACCGCGGCCTGATCGCGCCCGGCGGGATCAGCGAGGCCGAAAGGCAGGGCTGGGTCGAGGCGGCGAGGAAGTTCGCCCAGAGCCCGGCGTACGACAAGTACATCGAGACCAACTACATGCAGCCGAAGACCGCCTTCGGCGACGACTTCGGCACCTACCTGACGAAGAGCAACGACGTCATGGCCCAGGTCCTGCGGTGATCGTGCTGAC
>JBOHDD010000010.1:0-6288 GCA_050699155.1 Nocardioidaceae bacterium | reverse complement strand
GAGCAGGCGCTGTGGCACCTGTGGTCCGGCACCGGCTGGCCGAGGCGGTTACGAGCCGCGGTCGACCACGGCGGTGCCCAGGCACGCACGGCGCACCGCGACCTCGATGCGGTGTGTGCGCTGTTCGAGATGGCCGCACGGGCCGAGGAGCGCAGCGAGCATCGCGGGACCGCCGTCTTCCTCGCCGAGGTGGAGGCGCAGCAGATCCCCGCCGACACCCTGGCCGACCGCGGTGTTCGCGGCGACGCCGTGCGCCTGCTGACCGCACACAGGTCCAAGGGCCTCGAGTGGCGGCTGGTCGTGGTCGCCGGCATCCAGGAGGGAGTCTGGCCCGACGTACGCCGGCGTGGGTCGCTGCTGCAGGCCGACAGGCTGTCCCCGGACGGTCTCGCCGCACCCGTGACGACCGCCTCTATGCTGGCGGAGGAGCGTCGGCTCTTCTACGTCGCGTCGACCCGGGCACGTCAGCGTCTGGTGGTGACTGCGGTGCGATCGCCCGACGCCGAGGGCGACCAGCCCTCACGGCTGCTGGGCGACCTGGGTGTCCGCGTCCAGCACGTGTCAGGCAGACCCGCCCGGCCGATGTCGCTGGCCGGTGTGGTCGGGTCCCTGCGCCGGGTCGCAGGCGACCCCGCGACCGAGGAGCCCCTACGTCGCGCCGCAGCCGCCCGGCTCGCCCGGCTCGCCGATGCCCGGGTGGTGCGGGAGGACCCGGCGAGCCCACCGCTGGTGCCGTTCGCCGAGCCGGATCAGTGGTGGGGGATGCGCCCGCAGAGCGAGTCGGAGGTGCCGGTCCGCGACGACGGCCCGCTGATGCTGTCCGGCAGCGCGATCGACGGCATCGGGCAGTGTGCGCTGCGCTGGTTCCTCAGCCGAGAGGCCGGCGGGGCCACCGCGACCACCACGGCGATCGGCTTCGGCAACGTGATCCATGTGCTCGCCCGGCAGGTCGCCGACGGCGGTGTCGACCCCGACCCGGGTGCACTCCTCGAGCACCTCGATGCGGTCTGGCGCCAGCTGCGGTTCGGCGCACCGTGGGTGTCGGACCGTGAGCGGGAGGACGCCGAGGCGGCCCTGCGGCGGTTCGTCAGCTGGCATCGCGATCATGGCCGGCGGCTGCTGGCCACCGAGCACGAGTTCGTGGTCGAGCTGACCGTCGCCGGCGAGCACGTGCGGATCCGGGGCGCGATGGACCGCGTCGAGGTCGATGCCGACGGTGCGGTCGTGGTCGTCGACCTGAAGACCGGCAAGAGCGCCATCACCGGTGCGCAGGTCACCAGGCATGCCCAGCTGGGGGTCTACCAGCTCGCGGTGGCGAACGGCGCGGTCGACTCGCTGACCTCGGCACCGGCCCGACCGGCCGGCGCCGAGCTCGTCTACCTCCGGCGTGAGGCCGGTCGGTCGGCACCCGACCAGCCCAAGGTGCTGCGACAGGCACGCTGGGAGCCCGGCACCGAGGACGACCCGAGCACGCCGGAGGAGCAGGTCACCGATGCGGTACGGGCCATCCGGGAGGAGCGTTTCCACGCCAGTCCGAACGCCTTCTGCTCGTCCTGCGAGTTCCGCACCCTGTGCCCGGCGCAGGCCGACGGGCTCTTCGTGCTGTCGCCGCTGAAGGGGGACGACGATGACGGCCACCGCTGAGATCGTCTGCCGTGCCCCTTCGCTGACCGAGCCGGCGATGGTGCGCGACCTGATGCAGGTCCCCTTCAGTGCGCAGCAGATGGCGGCCATCGCCGCACCGCTGACTCCCGGCGTGATCGTCGCCGGCGCCGGGTCGGGCAAGACCACGGTGATGGCCGCGCGGGTCGTCTGGCTGGTCGGGTCCGGACAGGTCCGCGCCGACCAGATGCTCGGGCTGACGTTCACGAACAAGGCGGCGGCCGAGCTCGGCCACCGGGTGCGCGCAGCTCTCGAGATGGCGGGACTCTGGCAGCCGCCGGCGGCAGCCGCGGACGAGCAGGGTGAGCCCACCGTCGCCACCTACCACGCCTACGCCGGCCGGATGATCTCCGAGCACGGGCTGCGGCTGGGCATCGAGCCCGACACCCGTCTGCTGGCCGACGCCTCGAGGTTCCAGCTCGCCGGCACCGCGTGCGAGCGGCACCACGGGACCCTGCGCCACGTCAGCACCCATCTGGCCACCACGCTGGGCAACGTGCTGGCGCTCGACGCGGAGATGAGCGAGCACCTGGTGCCACCCGAGCAGGTCAGGGCCTTCGACGCCGGCCTGCGCGAGGAGCTGGCGGCGCTGCCCCGGCAGATCAGGCTCGTCCTCGACGGGGTGCGCACGACGCACAAGCGCGACGAGCTCGTCGACCTCGTCGAGGCCTACCGCGCTCTCAAGCATGAGCGCGGTGTCATGGACTTCTCCGACCAGATGTCGATCGGTGCGCGGCTGGCACAAGAACGCCGCGAGGTCGGCGAGCTCGAACGCGACCGCTTCCGTGTCGTGCTGCTCGACGAGTACCAAGACACCTCGGTGGCGCAGCGGCTGATGCTGTCCGGGTTGTTCTCCGGCCGAGACCACGAGAGCGGACGTGGTCACCCGGTGACGGCAGTCGGCGACCCGTGCCAGGGGATCTACGGCTGGCGCGGAGCGTCGGTGGCGAACCTCGACGACTTCCCGGACCACTTCCGGCAGCACGACGGTGCGCCCGCGCCGTCGTACCCGCTGAGCGTGAACCGCCGGTCGTGCACGCGGATCCTCGACGTCGCCAACGCGCACGCCACCGACCTCTACGCCACCCATCGAGGCGTCGAGCCGCTGGCGGCGCCCGAGGACGCGCGGAGGGGAAGCGTGCGGGCCGCCCTGCTGGAGCGGTACCAGGACGAGCTCGCCTGGGTCGCCGACCAGGTTGCCGCCGTCCCCAGCGCCCACCCCGACGTGCCGTGGTCCGAGGTCGGTGTGCTGGTGCACCGGATGGGCGACGCGCGAGCCCTGCAGGTCGAGCTGCGTCGTCGGGGTGTGCCCGTCGAGGTCGTCGGGCTCGGCGGCCTGCTGTCACGCCCGGAGGTCGCCGACGTCGTGGCAACGCTGGAGGTGGTGCAGGACCTCACGGCCAACGCCGCCATGCTCCGGCTGCTCACCGGCCCCCGGTGGCGCATCGGCCCCCGCGACCTCGCGCTGCTCGGTGCCCGCGCCCGCCGGCTGGCCGCGGTCGACCGGGCTGAGTCTTCCCCCGATGTGGGGGCCGCGTTGGAGCAGGCGGTCTCGGGCGTCGACGTCACCGAGATCGTCTCGCTCGCAGATGCGCTCGACGACCCCGGGAAGGCCGACTACTCTCCCCAGGCCCGTGAGCGCTTCGCCGCCTTCGCCCGGGAGGTACGCCGGCTGCGCACGTTCACCGGCGAGCCACTCGTCGATCTGGTGCGCCGGGTCATCGACACGATCGGTGTCGATGTCGAGCTGGTCGCGACCCCCGGTCCGGTGGCGGCACAGGGGCGCGACAACCTGGCGGCGTTCGTCGACGCAGTGGCGACCTTCGCAGGCTCCTCCGGCACCGACACGGACGCGTCGCTGCACAGCCTGATCGCCTACCTCAAGGCCGAGGACGAGTACGCCCAGGGGCTGCCGGTCGCGTCGCCGACCGACAGCAACAGCGTCAAGCTGATCACCGTGCACAAGGCCAAGGGCCTGGAGTGGGACGTCGTGTTCGTGCCCGAGCTGACCGAGACCGTGTTTCCCAGCTCGATGGGGCGGCCGCGGTGGCCCACCAACGCAGAGGCACTCCCGGCGGGGCTGCGCGGCGACGCCGCGACCCTGCCCGACATGGGGGAGTGGACCACCAAGGGGGCGCAGGAGTTCAGGGCGGCCAGCGCCGCGCACGAGGGTCTGGAGGAGCGTCGTCTCGGCTATGTCGCCTTCACCCGGGCACGGCGGGCCCTGGTGGTGAGCGGGTGCTGGTGGGGGCCGACCCAGAAGAAGAAGCGCGGTCCGTCCGACTACCTGCGTCACCTGCGAGACCTGGTGCTCGAGGACTCCGAGGGGCTCGGCCTCGAGCCGCCGGCCGACCCATGGGCAGAGGAGTCCGACGAGGACCACAACCCGCACCTCGCCGAGGAGAGCTCCGCGGCCTGGCCGGCGCCCCTCGACCGTGAGTCGCTCAGCCGCCGGCGTGAGGCTGCGGCTCTGCTCGCCGAGGCTCGGGAGCGGCACGCCCGCACCGGCAGCTACGACCGCGACGACGACCTCCTGCTCGACCACGCGGCGACGGTCGCGGAGTGGGACGCCACCGTCGACCGGTTGATCGACGAGGCCCGACGGGCACGTGTCCCGGACCGTCGGGTGGAGCTCCCGGCCACGCTCAGTGCGACCGCCGTACTCCGTCTGCAGTCCGACCCGGAGGGTCTGGCGCGCGAGCTCGCACGGCCGATGCCACGCCGGCCGTCCTCGGCCGCCCGCTTCGGCACCCGCTTCCACGCCTGGGTGGAGGGGTTCGTGGGGCAACAGCAGCTGATCGACCCGACCGACATCCCCGGCGCGGCGGACGAGGGCATCGACGGTGACGAGGAGCTGGCCGCGCTGTGCCGGGCGTTCGCCGACGGTCCGTTCGGAGACTGGGCGCCGCACCGGATCGAGGCACCGTTCGCGCTCGTCCTGGCCGGGGAGGTCGTGCGTGGGCGGATCGACGCGGTCTACGCCGAGGGAGACGGCTACCTCGTCGTCGACTGGAAGACCAACCAGCAGCAGACGGCCGACCCGTTGCAGCTTGCTCTCTACCGGCTGGCATGGGCCGACCTCGCCGAGGTGCCGGTGGAGCGTGTGAGTGCGTCCTTCTACTACGTCCGGAGCGGCGACCTGGTCACGCCGAGCGACCTGCCCGACCGCGCCGCGCTGGAGCGCCTGCTCGACCTCACCTGACGAGTGGCACGGCGAGCATCGCCTCGAGCGCGATCTGCACCATCTCGCCGAAGGTCTGCTCGCGTTCGTGCGCGGTGGTCTCCGACCCGGTCTGGATGTGGTCCGACACGGTGCAGATCGTCAGCGCGCGTCGGCGGTGCTTGGCGGCCAGCGTATAGAGGGCGTTGGCCTCCATCTCGACCGCCACCACGCCGTACTCGCCGAGCCTCGCGGTCAGGTCGGGCCGGTCCGAGTAGAAGGAGTCGGTCGAGAGCACCTGCCCGACGGCGGTGGACGCCCCGCGTTCGACGGTCTGGTCATGCGCCGCCCGCAGCAGGTCGAAGTCGGCTGTCGCGGCGAAGTCGAGCCCCTCGAACCGGATGCGGTTCATCGCGGAGTCGGTGGCCGCGCTGATCGCCAGCACCAGGTCGCGCAGCTCGAGCTCCGGGCTGAGCGCCCCGCAGGACCCGACACGGACCACCTGCGCGACGTCGTACTCCGTGAAGAGCTCGTGGACATAGATCGCCAGCGACGGCTGGCCCATGCCCGAGCCCTGCACGGAGATCGGCTCACCGCGGTAGGTGCCGGTGAAGCCGAGCATGTTGCGCACCGTCGAGTAGGCCGTGGCGTCGTCGAGGAAGGTCTCCGCGATCCAGCGCGCACGCAGCGGGTCGCCGGGCAGGAGGACACGGGGGGCGATCTGGCCCGGTTGTGCGGCGAGATGCGTGCTCATGGGCGCCGATCCTGCCAGACCCGCGCGTCGTTAGAGTCGGCGAAGTGACCCTGTCTGACGAGCTCGCGCTGTCTCGGCACCCGCATGACCGGCTGGGCAACCAACGCGTCGACGACGCGTGGCTCGCGGCTCGCTGGGACGACCCCGGCACCCGCGTGCTGCTGCTCCACAAGGCGACGGTGGCCGTCGACGAGACGGCCGCCGCACCCCTCTACGTGTCGCCGCCGGACGCGACCGAGGGTGACCGGGTGCTGCTCGGCCACGACGCGGGTACGACGTACTTCGCCGTCATGCTCTCCGAGCAGCCCGCCGACCTCCGGATGGCGGGACTGCGTGAGATCGGCCCGCGTCTCGGCGACCGCGACGCGGGCCTGGTCACCCATGCGGTGGCGATGGCCAACTGGCATCGGGTGCACCGGCACTGTCCCCGCTGCGGCGGCCTGCTGGTCTCGGAGTCGGGTGGTCACGTGCGTCGCTGTGGCGACTGTGAGCACCAGCAGTTCCCGCGAACCGACCCAGCGGTGATCATGCTCCTCACCGACGACCGGCAGCGCTGTCTGCTCGGGCACAACGTGAGGTCGCCTCGGGAGCGCGGCTTCTCCACCCTGGCCGGGTTCGTGGAGCCGGGAGAGTCCCTGGAGCACGCCGTACGCCGGGAGATCCTCGAGGAGGTCGGGGTCGAGGTCGGTGAGGTGACCTACGCCGGAAGCCA
>JBOHDD010000009.1:0-2735 GCA_050699155.1 Nocardioidaceae bacterium | reverse complement strand
GGTGGACGTGCAGAGCTCCGGACGGGCGCCGTCCCTGGTACTGACCGGCGGCGGGATAGCCGCCAGCACCTACGCCGCGCTGGCCGAGTCGCCGGCGCATGCCGCCGTCGACTGGGCACAGGTGGACGTGTGGTGGGGCGACGAGAGGTTCCTTCCCGCGGGCCACCCCGACCGCAACGAGACGCAGGCACGAGAGGCACTGCTCGATCGCCTTCCCCTCGATCCCGGCCGCGTGCACCCGATGCCGGCGGCCGACGAGACCAAGGCCGGCGACCCGGACCAGGCGGCCGTCGACTACGCCGACGAGCTACGCCGGGCGTCGCGTCCGGAGGACCACGCTGTGGTGCCGTCGTTCGACGTACTGCTGCTCGGGGTGGGGCCGGACGGCCATGTCGCCTCGCTGTTCCCCGAGCACCCGGAGCTGTACGACGAGAGAGCGGTGACAGCCGTCCGCGGCGCGCCCAAACCCCCACCGACACGGCTGTCGATGACGATGCCGACGCTGCTCAGCGCCCGACAGGTGTGGTTCCTGGTGGCCGGCGCGGACAAGGCGCGGGCCGTCCGGCTGGCCCTTGCGGGCGCCGGCATGATGCAGGTACCCGCCGCCGGGGTGCGGGGCCGGCAGCAGACGATCTGGCTGCTGGACCACGACGCCGCCGGTCAGGTCCCCAGCGAGCTGTCGCGCGTGGCATCGGCCTGACCGCGCGATCGCGGTGACGCTCAGTAGATGATCTCGCCGCTCTTGCGCTTGTCGCGCAGGGCCTGCAGCGCCTCCTGCAGGATCTCCTCGGCCTCGGTGTCGGAGCGACGCTCCTTCACGTACGCCAGGTGCGTCTTGTAGGGCTCGATCCTCGGTGGGGGCGGAGGGTTCTCCTCGTCCCGGCTGGCCGGAAGTCCGCACCGCGGGCAGTCCCACGAGTCCGGCAGCTGGGCCTCGACCGCGAAGGTCGGCTGCGTCTCGTGACCGTTGGCACAGAAGTACGACACCCGCTGTCGCGGGGCGGAGTCGCCGCGCTCGGCCTCGCCCATCGGGCCGGCCCCCACCCTGCTCCCCCGGATCGCACTACCACCAGCCACTGCGGACCTCCTCGTCTCTGGAGCTGCCGGACCGTGCTGTCAGGCCTTCATCAGCAGGCCGAGAGCGACGATGCTCAGCGCCCAGATGATGCCGGTGCCGACCGTCAACCGGTCCAGGTTGCGCTCAGCCACCGATGAACCGCCCATGCTGCTGGACATCCCGCCGCCGAACATGTCGGACAGCCCGCCACCGCGGCCCTTGTGCAGCAGCACCAGGCCGGTCATGAGCAGACTCGTCACGACGAGCACGATCTGGAAGGCAAGAATCACAGTAGGAGAGCCTAACCCGTCGACCGGCGATCAAAGAACCGGCATGTCGTAGTAGCGGCAGATGCCCGAGAACTCGTCCACCTGGAGGCTCGCGCCACCCACCAGTGCACCGTCGATGTCGGGCTGCTGCATGATGCCCGCCACGTTGGCGGCCTTCACAGAGCCACCGTAAAGGATCCGCGCCCGGTTTGCGGCATCTTCGGAGAAGGCCTTGCCGAGATGGCCCCGGATCGCCGCGCACACCTCCTGTGCGTCCTCGGGGGTGGCAACCTCGCCGGTACCGATCGCCCAGACTGGCTCGTAGGCGATCACCAGGTCGGCGACCTGCTCGGCGCTGAACCCCGCCAGCGAGCCGTCGACCTGGGCCAGCGTGTGGTCGACGTGCTCACCGGCCCGGCGCACCTCGAGCCCCTCACCGACGCAGACGATCGGGGTCATGGCCGCGCCGACCACCTTGTGCGCCTTCGCGTTGACGAGCTCGTCGGACTCTGCGTGGTCCTGCCGTCGCTCGCTGTGTCCGGCGAGCACGTAGGAGCAGCCCAGCTTGGCCAGCATGGCCGCGGAGACGTCGCCGGTGTGCGCGCCGTTGTCGTGGGGGGACACGTCCTGGGCGCCGTACACGATCTTCAGACGGTCACCGTCGACCAGGGTCTGCACGCTGCGCAGGTCGGTGAACGGCGGGACCACGGCCACCTCCACCCTGGCGTAGTCGTGCCGCTTGTCCTGCAGGGTCCAGGTGAGCTTCTGGACGAACACCACCGCCTCCTGGTGGTTGACGTTCATCTTCCAGTTGCCCGCCATCAGGGGGACCCGGGTGCTCTTGGCCATCTGCTCAGTCCTTCAGTACGTCGATGCCCGGTAGCGACCTGCCCTCGAGGTACTCGAGGCTCGCGCCGCCCCCGGTGGAGATGTGCCCGAACGCCTCGTCGGCGAAGCCCATCTGGCGCACGGCGGCGGCCGAGTCCCCGCCGCCGACGACCGAGAGCCCGTCGATCTCGGTGAGCGCCTGCGCCACCGCACGGGTGCCGGCGGCGAACAAGTCGATCTCGAAGACCCCCATCGGCCCGTTCCAGAAGACCGTGCGCGCGTCCGCGATGCCGGCCGCGAACGTCTTCGCCGACTCCGGGCCGATGTCCAGCCCGATCTTGTCGTCGGGGATCGCGTCGGCCGCCACGACTGCAGGGGTGGCGTCGGCGGTGACGGCGTCGGCCACGACGACGTCACCGGGCAGGAGCACCTCGACGCCGCGTTCGCCGGCCCGGTCCAGGTAGCCGCGCACCGTGTCGACCTGGTCCTCCTCGAGCAGGCTCCGGCCGACCGGGTACCCGCGCGCCTTGAGGAACGTGAACACCATCCCGCCACCGATCAGCAGCCGGTCGGCCTTGTCG
>JBOHDD010000008.1:0-1611 GCA_050699155.1 Nocardioidaceae bacterium | reverse complement strand
TCGGCCAGGTGAACAGGAACCTCGGGTCGTACGCCCGACCGCACATGCCGTAGTTGCCCGCGCCGTACGACGCGCCCATCATCACCGACAGGTGCGGCACCGTGGAGTTGGAGACCGCGTTGATCATCAGTGCGCCGTGCTTGATGATGCCGCGCTGCTCGTACTCCTCACCGACCATGTAGCCGGTGGTGTTGTGCAGGAAGAGCAACGGCGTGTCGGCCTGGTTGGCGAGCTGGATGAACTGCGCCGCCTTCTGCGACTCCTCGCTGAACAGCACGCCACGGGCGTTGGCCAGGATGCCGATCGGGTAGCCGTGCAGCTGCGCCCAGCCGGTGACCAGACTGGTGCCGTAGAGCGGTTTGAACTCGTCGAAGACCGGTCCCTCGGCGTCGTCGACCAACCGGACGATCACGTCGCGCGGGTCGAACGGCGACCTCAGGTCCGTGGGCACGATGTCGAGCAGGTCGTCCGAATCGAGCCGGGGTTCGGCGTACGTCGATACGGGGGCGGGACCCAGCTTTCGCCAGTTGAGCCGCGCCACGATACGGCGGCCGATGCGCAGTGCGTCGTGCTCGTCCTGCGCCAGGTAGTCGGCGAGGCCCGACGTGCGTGCATGCATGTCCGCGCCGCCCAGAGACTCGTCGTCGGACTCCTCGCCGGTCGCCATCCTGACCAGTGGCGGTCCGCCGAGGAACACCTTGGCACGTTCCTTGACCATCACGACGTAGTCGCTCATCCCGGGCACGTAGGCGCCACCGGCGGTCGAGTTGCCGAAGACCAGCGCGATGGTGGGCGTCCGCTCCGCGCTTGCCCGGGTGAGGTTGCGGAACATGGCACCGCCCGGGATGAATATCTCCTTCTGGGTGGGCAGGTCCGCGCCACCGGACTCGACAAGGTTGATCGTCGGGAGCCGGTTCTCCTCCGCGACCTGCGCGGCGCGCGCGCACTTCTTCAGCGTCCACGGGTTGCTCGCACCGCCGCGAACGGTGGGGTCGTTGGCGATGATCATGCACTCGACGCCCTCGACCACGCCGATGCCGACGACGACACTGGCACCGACGGCGAAGTCCGTCCCCCAGGCCGCCAGCGGGCACAGCTCGAGGAACGGGGAGTCCTCGTCGACCAGCAGCTCGATCCGTTCGCGGGCGAGCAGCTTGCCGCGGCGGTGGTGGCGTTCGACGTACTTCCCACCGCCACCGGCGATGGCCTTCGCGTGCTCGGCGGCCAGCTCGTCGAGCTTGGCCAGCATCGCCTCGCGGTTGGTGGTCGTGGTGGTCATGAGGTGTACCCCAGCAGGCGTGCGGACAGGTCGGTGAGCACCTCTGTCGCGCCGCCGCCGATACCGAGGATCCGGGCGTCTCTGTAGTGACGCTCGACCTCGCTGTCCCTCATGTAGCCCGCACCACCGTGCAGCTGTACGGCACGGTCGACGACGTGGTCGCACGCCTCGACAGCGGTGTTCTTGGCCAGGCACGCCTCGACGACCGGTTGCTCGCCCGCCGCGTAACGGCGCGCCACCTCGCGGGTGTACGTGCGCGCCACGTCGGTCCGCCGGTGCATCTCGACCAGCTGGTGCTGGACGACCTGCCTGCTGATCAGTGGCCGGCCGAA
>JBOHDD010000007.1:0-4897 GCA_050699155.1 Nocardioidaceae bacterium | reverse complement strand
AGCCGCCGTACGACGTCGGCGTTGAAGGCCACGTCGGCGCCGCGCAGCGACTCCGGTGTCCCCTGCGCCAGCCCGAGAGTCAGCGGATCGAGCGTCTCCTGCGCAACGGCGCCGTCGGACACCACCCACACCTGCGACGTCGTCGTAGTCGTCAGCTCGTCCAGGCCGTCGTCTCCGCGGAACACCACCGCGTCGACACCGCGCCGCGCCAGCACGCCGGCCAGGATCGGGGCCATCCGCAGGTCCGCACATCCCACGGCCTGCGCCGGAGGCCGTGCCGGGTTGGCCAGCGGCCCGAGGAAGTTGAACGTCGTGCCCACTCCCAGCTCGCGCCGCGCCGCCGCCGCATGCCGCAGGGCGGGGTGGAACATCGGCGCGAAGCAGAAGGTGATGCCAGCCTCACGCCCCACGTCGGCCACCGTCGCCGGCGGCAGGTCTAGCCGCACACCGAGGGCCTCGAGCACGTCGGCCGTACCGCACGACGACGACGACGCCCGGTTGCCGTGCTTGACCACGGTGACCCCGGCACCGGCCGTCACCAGCGCCGCCATCGTGGAGATGTTGACCGTGTGCGCGCGGTCGCCGCCGGTGCCGACCACGTCGATGGTGCGACCCGGTACGTCGATGGCCACCGCGTGGGCGTACATCGTGCGCACCAGGCCCTCGACCTCGTCCACGGTCTCGCCCTTGGCTCGCAGCGCGATCGCGAAGCCCGCGATCTGCACGGGGGTCGCCGAGCCGCCCAGGATCTCCTCCATCGCCCATGCGGCCTGCGCAGCAGACAGGTCCTGCCCGGCGACCAGCGTGGACAGGACGTCAGGCCAGGTCTTGGCCTCGGCAGCATCAGCAGCCATCGGTGGGAACCAATCAGCGAGAGGTGGGGGCGGCGGACACCCGCGCGCGCAGCAGCCCGATCACGGTCTCCGCGAGCAGGATCGGGTCGACAGGATGCGGTACGGCGGCCTCGGCCCTCGACCAGGTCGCCAGCCAGGCGTCCTGCGGGCGACCGGTGAGCACCAGCGAGGGCGGCGCCTGGAAGATCTCGTCCTTGGTCTGCTTGGCGATGCCCATGCCGCCGGCCGGCACCGCCTCCCCGTCGAGGATGGCCAGGTCGATCGCCCCGCCCCGCAGGTGCTGCCAGACGACCGGCTCCGTCGCGCACTCGACGTACTCCACCTTCGGCAGGTCTGGGTGCGGCCGCTGGCCCAGCGACCGAATCACGTCGGCGCGGGTGGTGGGGTCGTCGCTGTAGACCAGCACCTTCAGCGGTGCAGCGGCGGTCTTGTCGGTCTGCGCAGTCACGGCGCTGATGCTACCGGTAGTCCGCTACCGCTCCGCGTGACCCGCACGCGCGCGAGACTCCAGCATGTCCAGCCTGCGGTCCTCCCGCTCGGCCTCGCGCTGGCTCTGCCGCACCCACTGCGCGAACAGCACCCCGAACAGCACCAGCCCCACCACGTCACCGGACCCCCACAGCAGCCCGCCGGCGAGGTTCTGGTCCTCCATCGGCGTCGCACCCCAGGAGCGGTGCAGGGAGCTGTACCAGTCCCCCGCGATCAGGGTCGTCATGCTCATCACCGTCACACCCAGGAACGCGTGGAACGGCAGCGTGGCGAACACCGTCAGCATCCGGAAGGGGTACGGCACCCGCCCCGGCACCGGGTCGATGCCCAGTAGCGGCCAGAAGAACAGGCTGCCCACGATGAGGAAGTGCAGGTGCTGCATCTCGTGCAGGTACGTCGAGCGCAGCGTCGCCTCGTACCACCCGGTCATGTACAGCGCCCACGGGCTGGCGACGTAGAGCGCGAACGCCACCGCCGGGAACGCCAGCACCCGGGCGACCCGGCTGTGCAGCACCGCCCGTAGCCAGCCGCGCGGGGTCCGGGTGAGCGTGCGCAGCGCCAGCGTCACCGGCGCCCCCAGCGCCATGAACACAGGCGTGGCCATCGTCAGCACCATGTGCTGCACCATGTGCATGCTCAGCAACACCGTGTCGTACGCCGCGACCGCCGACTGGGTGACCACCACCGCGCTGCCGAGGCCGGGTACGACGAAGCACACGGTGCGGGCCCACGGCCAGGAGTCGCCGCGCCTGCGGAGCACCCACACGCCGTACAGGTAGGCCGCACCGACGGCCAGCAGCAGCGCCGCCATCACCGGGTCGAAGTGCCACCCGGTGAGCAGCCGCGACGGTGTCAGCGGCTCGACCTGCGAGGCGGGTCCGTCGGCGAGGGACAGGAGCGGCACACCGCCAGCCTAAGCCGCCCCGGATCGGCCGCTCGTGGCCCGGAGGGAGAGGGATATCCCACATCGGTACGAAACATGCCGGGGGTCGGAGTGACCTCCCGGTAGCGGGCAGCCATAATGCTTCTCGTGGCCACATCGACAGCGCTCCCCGCCTCACGCCTGCACGGTCAGCACGACCGGCCGAGCACGGTCAGTGTCGGCACGATCGTCTGGCTCGCCAGCGAGCTGATGTTCTTCGCCGCGCTGTTCGCGTGCTACTTCACCATCCGGGCGGTGGCACCCGAGCTGTGGACACAGGAGACCGCGCACCTCAACGTCCCGTTCTCCGCCGTCAACACCACCGTGCTGGTGCTGTCGTCGGTCACCTGCCAGCTCGGTGTGTTCGCCGCCGAGCGCGGCCAGGTCGGGCGCGGCGGCAGCGTGCTCAGGGTCTCCGGGTGGGGGCTGCGGGAGTGGTTCGTGCTCACCTACCTGATGGGCGCGTTCTTCATCGCCGGCCAGGTCCTCGAGTACGCCGAGCTGATCCACGCGGGCGTGACGATCCCCTCCTCGCCGTACGGCTCGATCTTCTACCTCACCACCGGGTTCCACGGGCTGCACGTCACCGGCGGCCTGATCGCCTTCCTGTACGTCCTGGGTCGCACCTTCATGGCCCGCCGCTTCACCCACGAGCAAGCCGTCACCGCGATCGTGGTGTCCTACTACTGGCACTTCGTCGACGTGGTCTGGATCGCCTTGTTCGCGACCATCTACCTGATCCAATAAGCGACGGAGCGAGAGGGTTCTTTCGTGCGATTCCTGTCCACCCGGCGGCGACACCCGCTCGCGGGTCTCGTGGTGGTGCTGCTGGGGCTGATCGCGGCCGGCGGCCTGTACTCCGCCCTGTCACCGACGTCGGCCCGGGCCGAGTCCACCCAGGCCGACCTGATCGCGGAGGGGCGTGAGCTGTTCCTGGTCGGCTGCTCGTCCTGCCACGGCAAGAACGCCGAGGGTCTGTCCACCAAGGAGGGCAACATCCTCGGCCCGTCCCTGGTCGGTGTCGGCGCCGCCGCCGTCGACTTCCAGGTCGGCACCGGCCGGATGCCGATGGTGCAGACCGGCGCGCAGGTCCCCCGCAAGGAGCCGGTCTACAACGAGGAGCAGACGGCCGCGTTGGCGGCGTACGTCGCCTCGCTCAGCCCCGGCCCCGCGATCCCTCCCGACGAGGCGTACGCCACCGAGGGAGTCGAGGGTGAGGAGCTGACCCGCGGCGGCGAGCTGTGGCGTACCAACTGCACGGCCTGCCACAACTTCAACGCCGCCGGTGGCGCGTTGCCGCACGGCAAGTCCGCGCCGTCGCTGGAGGGCGTCAGCGCCAAGCACATGTACGAAGCGATGATCACCGGCCCGCAGCAGATGCCGGTGTTCCCCGACGAGACGCTCACCACCGAGGACAAGCAGCAGATCATCGCCTACGTCAACAGCCTGCACGAGACCCCCGACTACGGCGGCTTCTCGCTCGGGTACCTCGGCCCGGTCTCCGAAGGCCTGTTCGGATGGCTGTTCGGTGTCGGAGCACTGGTGGGCTTCGCGGTGTGGATCGGCGCGTCGGGAGTGAGGGCGAAGGACAAGTGACCGACAAGCACACGGACGGCAGGCCCGGCGACGAGCTCGAGCGCCGCACCACGGGCGGTCACGACGAGCTGCAGAGGCTCGAGGGCGACCCCGTCAGCGACCCCGGCCTGCCACCGCACGAGCTCCGCCCGACCGACGTCGACGCGGCGCTGGACAAGCGCGCCGAGCGTCAGGTCGCCGCCATGTTCGGGCTGGCCACGCTGCTGACCATCGGCTCGTGCGTGGCGTACCTGGCGATCGACATCCACGCCACCTTCCTCGGGTTCAACGCGTCCAACTTCGCCATCGGGCTCTGCCTCGGGCTCGCCCTGCTGCTCATCGGGGTGGGTGCGATCCAGTGGGCGAAGAAGCTGATGGGCGACCACGAGATCATCGAGATGCGGCACCCCGCCTACTCCTCACCGGAGAAGCAGGCGGAGACGCTGGAGGCGGTCCGGCTCGGCACCGAGGAGTCCGGCATCGGCCGCCGCAGCCTGATCCGCAACAGCCTGATCGGTGCCCTGGGCGCCCTCGGCCTGCCCGCGGTGATCTTCCTCGGCGACCTGGGCCCGCTCCCCCTCGGCCTGCCGTCGCGGACCGTCTGGAAGCGCGGCATGCGCATCGTCAACGACGTCACCGGTGAACCGCTGCGCCCGGCGGACCTGTCCATCGGCCAGCTGGTCAACGCCCAGCCCGACATCCTGGTGGAGAACGAGGCGGACGACCACGGGGGCGAGCACAACCTCGAGGGCACCGCACTGCTCAACGCGAAGGGGAAGGCCGCCGTCGTGGTGGTCAGGATGCAGCCGGAGGAGATCCGGCCGTACCCCGGCCGCACCAACTGGAGCATCGACGGCATCCTCTGCTACTCCAAGATCTGCACGCACGTCGGCTGCCCGATCAGCCTGTACGAGCAGACGACCCACCATCTGCTGTGCCCGTGCCACCAGTCGACCTTCGATCTGGCCAACAACGGGGTCGTGGTCTTCGGTCCCGCGGCGAGATCTCTGCCACAACTCCCTCTGGGACTCGACTCCGAGGGGTTTATGATTGCCAG
>JBOHDD010000006.1:0-2326 GCA_050699155.1 Nocardioidaceae bacterium | reverse complement strand
CGTCGACCAGTCGCCGATCGGCCGCACACCCCGGTCGAACCCCGCCACCTACACCGGAGTCTTCGACCACGTCCGCAAGCTGTTCGCCCAGACGCCCGAGGCGAAGATGCGCGGCTACCTCCCGGGCCGGTTCTCCTTCAACGTCAAGGGTGGTCGCTGTGAGGCCTGCTCCGGCGACGGCACCCTCAAGATCGAGATGAACTTCCTGCCCGACGTCTACGTCCCGTGCGAGGTCTGCCACGGTGCCCGTTACAACCGCGAGACGCTCGAGGTGCACTACAAGGGCAAGACCATCGCCGAGGTGCTCGACATGCCGATCGAGGAGGCCGTCGAGTTCTTCGCTGCCATCCCGGCCATCGCGCGACACCTGCGCACCCTGGTCGATGTCGGTCTCGGCTACGTCCGGCTGGGCCAGCCGGCACCGACGTTGTCCGGTGGTGAGGCACAGCGCGTCAAGCTGTCGTCGGAGCTGCAGAAGCGGTCGACCGGGCGCACCGTCTACGTGCTGGACGAGCCGACCACCGGGCTGCATTTCGACGACATCCGCAAGCTGCTCGGTGTGTTGGGGCGGCTGGTCGACGCCGGCAACACGGTGATGGTGATCGAGCACAACCTCGACGTGATCAAGACCGCCGACTGGTTGATCGACCTCGGTCCCGAGGGCGGCACCGGCGGCGGGGTCGTGGTCGCCGAGGGCACCCCCGAGGACATCGCCGCCGACGACTCCAGCCATACCGGTGTCTTCCTCCAGCCGGTGCTCAAGGGCCGGGCCGCCAGCAAGCCGGCGCGCCCGCGCAAGACCGCTGCGGCCGCCAAGCCCGCGAGAAAATCACGGAAGGCGCAATCCAAGAGGCCCGCTCGCACGAACATCTGATGTGGCCGCACGCACGAATGCGTGCCAACCGGCTGTTTCCGGTACGCCGAGGGCCTTGCAGTGCAGCCATATGCTCTGTTCAGGACGACCATCGGAGGGTTCGCATGACCAAGCCATCGCCAGACGAGAGTCGCGAGAGGCCGGCGTACGACCGCCGTACCCTGCTTCGCGGCGTCGCCGCCACCGGGGCGCTCGGCGCATCCGCCACCCTCCTCACCGCCTGCGGTAGCGACCCTGGTGCGACCGGTGGGTCCGGCGGCGGGGGCGGGGGCGCGGCCGCCAGCAAGGAGCTGGGCCCGGCTTCCCAGGTGCCGGTGGGCGGCGGCAAGATCTACGGCGAGCAGGAGGTCGTGGTCACCCAGCCCACCAAGGGTGACTTCAAGGCGTTCTCCTCGATCTGCCAGCACCAGGGCTGCCCGGTCGCGTCGGTGTCCGGCGGCACCATCAACTGCGACTGCCACGGCAGCAAGTACAACATCGAGGACGGCAGCGTGGCACGGGGTCCCACCACCAAGGGCCTGCCGGAGAAGCAGATCGAGGTCACAGGAGGGGAGATCTCGCTCGCCTGAGCGCCACAGCGCCCTGCGTGGTCGGCACTCGCGAGACCTCGGTGGGAGAGGGGGTGGTGGGCGGGTACACCTAGGGTGGGAACGTGCCTGATCCCGCCACCTACCGCCCCGCCCCAGGCTCGATTCCCGAGGGCCCGGGGGTGTACCGGTTCCGGGACGCGCACGGCCGCGTGATCTACGTCGGCAAGGCCAAGGGGCTCCGGGCCCGGCTGTCGTCGTACTTCCAGGACGTCGTCAACCTGCACCCACGCACCCAGACGATGGTGACCTCCGCCGCGTCGGTGGACTGGACCGTCGTCGCCAACGAGGTCGAGGCGCTGCAGCTGGAGTACTCCTGGATCAAGGAGTTCGACCCGCGCTTCAACGTGAAGTACCGGGACGACAAGTCCTACCCGTGGCTGGCGGTGACCGTCAACGAGGAGTACCCGCGGGTGATGGTCGGCCGCGGGCCCAAGCGCAAGGGCGTCCGCTACTTCGGGCCCTACTCCCACGCGTGGGCGATCCGCGAGACCGTCGACCTGCTGCTGCGGGTCTTCCCGATGCGCTCCTGCTCCAACGGTGTGTTCAAGCGGTCACAGCAGATCGGCCGGCCCTGCCTCCTCGGGTACATCGGCAAATGCGCCGCGCCCTGTGTGGGGCGGGTCACTGCCGACGAGCACCGCGCGATCGTGGACGACTTCGTCGCCTTCATGTCGGGCCAGACCAACACCCATCTGAAGCGTCTCGAGGGGGAGATGAGGTCCGCCTCCGCGGAGCTCGAGTTCGAGCGGGCGGCGCGGTTGCGCGACGACATCGGCGCGCTGGAGCGGGCGATGGCCAAGAACGCCGTCGTGCTCGGCGACGAGACCGACGCCGACATCGTGGCGCTCGCGGAGGACCCGCT
>JBOHDD010000005.1:0-1952 GCA_050699155.1 Nocardioidaceae bacterium | reverse complement strand
GATCTCACCCGACCGGACGCCCTCCCGCCAGTCGTCGATGGAGAACCTGGTCTCAACGACCTCGTACCCACGGCTGCGCGCCAGCCGCAGGATCGAGTCCCGGGTGACGCCCTCGAGGATCGAGTCGGTCAGCTCCGGGGTGACGATGCGCGCGTCGTCGTACACGAAGTAGAGGTTCATCCCACCGAGCTCCTCGACCCAGCGACGCTCGACGGCGTCGAGGAAGGCCACCTGGTCGCACCCGTTCGCGAGGGCCTCCTGCTGTGCCTGCAGGCTGGCGGCATAGTTGCCGCCGCACTTGGCCGAGCCGGTGCCGCCCGGAGCGGCCCGGGTGTAGTCCTCGCACAGCCAGATGCTCACCGGCTTGAGACCCTTGGCGAAGTACGAGCCCGCCGGTGAGGCGATGACGCCGAAGGTCACGTGCTGCGCGGGCCGGACACCGAGGAACACCTCGGAGGCGAACATGTACGGCCGCAGGTAGAGGCTGGTCTCGCCGCCGGACGGGACCCACTCACGGTCGGTCTGCACGAGCGTGTCCACCGCGGCTACGAAGTCGTCCTCGGGCAGCTCGGGCAGCGCCATCCGCCGCGCCGACCGGGCGAACCTGGCGGCGTTGGCCTCGGGGCGGAAGGTCCAGATCGACCCGTCGTCGTGCTGGTAGGCCTTCATCCCTTCGAAGATCTCCTGCGCGTAGTGCAGCACCGCCGTGGCCGGGTTCAGCTCGAACGGCCCGAACGCGGCCACCCTGGCGTCGTGCCAACCCTCGTCCGGGGTCCAGACGGCGGTGAGCATGTGGTCGGTGAAGTGCCGACCGAAGCCGGGGTCGGCCAGGATCTCGGCCCTCCGCTCGGCCGAGGCCGGACGGTCGGAGGGGTGGGTGCTGATCTTCAGGGACGCGCTCATGCCCGCACGGTAGCCGACGGTCGCTCGGCGTCGGGTCAGGTCCCCAGCCTTGACACGACTGCGTCGCCGATCTCTCCCGTCGTTCGCGGGGCGCTCCCCCGGGCACCGAGGTCTGCTGCCACTGCGCGCTCGACGTCGGCCGCGGCACCGGTCAGCCCGAGGTGGTCCAGGAGCAGCGCCGCGGACAGGATGGTTGCGGTCGGGTCCGCCTTGGACTGCCCGGCGATGTCGGGCGCCGACCCGTGTACCGGCTCGAACATGCTGGGCGCGGTCCGCTCCGGGTTGATGTTGCCGCTCGCAGCCAGCCCGATACCCCCTGCGACGGCGGCCGCGAGGTCGGTGATGATGTCGCCGAACAAATTGTCGGTGACGATCACGTCGAAGCGGGCGGGGTCGGTGGCCAGGAAGATGGTCGCGGCGTCCACGTGCAGGTAGTCGACCGACACATCGGGGAACTCCGCCGCGACGGTCTGGACCGTCCGCCACCAGAGGCCGCCTGCGTGCACCAGCACGTTGGTCTTGTGCACCAAGGTGAGCTTCCTGCGCGGACGTGCGCTCGCCCGGGTGAACGCGTCGCGAACGACCCGCTCGACGCCGAAGGCGGTGTTCACACTGACCTCGGTGGCGATCTCGTGGGGCGTTCCCTGCCGCACGGCGCCTCCATTGCCGACGTAAAGGCCTTCGGTCCCCTCTCGTACGACGACGAAGTCGACCTCGCCGGGGTCGGCCAGCGGGGAGGCGACCCCCGGGTAGATCCTGGCCGGACGCAGGTTCACGTAGTGGTCGAAGGCGAACCGCATGCGCAGCAGCAGACCCCGTTCGAGGACGCCCGAGGGGACCGAGGGGTCCCCGACAGCACCGAGCAGGATGGCGTCCTGCTGACGGATCTCCTCCAGCACGGAGTCCGGAAGGGTCTCGCCGGTGGCGTGCCAGCGCCCGGCTCCCAGGTCGTAGGTGGTCGGCTCGAACTTCACCGGCTCCGCGGTGGTGGCCGCCTCGAGCACCTTCAGCGCCTCGGCGACGACCTCGGGACCGATGCCGTCACCGGG
>JBOHDD010000004.1:0-3084 GCA_050699155.1 Nocardioidaceae bacterium | reverse complement strand
AGGTGAGCACCACGACGGCGAACAGCATGACTGCCGAGAACGCACGGGTGCGGGCATCGCCCTCGAGGCTGCCGATGCCGGCGTGCAGGGCCAGCCCGAACGCCGCCGCGATGGCGAACGCGGCACCGACCCCGACCCACATGGGGCCGAGCAGGTCACGGCGGTCCGTGCGCTGGAGGTAGGCGTACAGGATCGCGATGACGAGGGCTGCCTCGAAGCCCTCACGCAACATGATCAGGAACGTGGCGAGCATGGCTGCTGTCTCCTCGGGTCAGTGTGAGGCGGATCCGCTCGACCCGGTGGAGCCGGTCGAACCCGTCGAGCCGGTGGAGCCGGTCGAGCCGGTTGATCCGCTGGATCCCGAGCTGGTGGCGGAGCCGTCGTCGGAGCAGCCCGCGAGACCCAGCGTGGCGACGAGTGCCGCGGCACCGGCGAGGGCGGCGAGACGGGAGCGGTTCATGGATGTGTTCCTTCCTGGTGACTTCACACGCGTACTGGTTTCGCTTCGGTCTGTCGCTGGTGCTGTTCGGGCGGTGGGTCCCTGTCGGCGCGGCGCAGGTGCCGCCAGGTGACGACGGCCAGGGCGGTCAGCAGGCACAGCCAGATCACGTGCCCGGCCATGAACGCGTCACCGCTGTAGTCGGGCAGCAGCGGGCCCAGCAGCCGGTACGTCGGCACGGAGGCCTCGCGGAAGTGCACCACCCAGGTCACGGTCCCCTGCCACCCCTGCACCAGCAGTACGCCGAGGGACACGACACCCAGCAGACCCAGGCCGGCCGCGACCGGCAGCAGCCGCGGCAGCACCCGGCTCACCAGCCACAGCACGGCCAGCGCGGCCAGCGGCAGCACGACCACGACCTGACGGCCCGGCCACCAGAATCCGTGCATGGTCAGCGCCACCCAGCAGGCCGTCACCCAGGCGGCCACCAGTGGGGACAGCAGGGTCAGCCACCCGGCGGGGCGGCGGACGACCAGGGCGACCACCGCCGGCACCAGCAGCAGCCAGGCCGGCTGCCACGGCACCAGCCCGTAGTGCTGGTCGACGAACAGCGCCACGGTCCGCAGCGACCGGCCGACGTAGCTGGGGTCCACACCGACCACGGAGAACTCACCGGTCTGCTGGAAGTGGTCGCCGCTGGCGTAGACCGTCCACCCGCCCCAGACCGCCTGGTGCGCGGCCAGGTAGACCACGCCGGCAGCGGCGAGGATGCCGGTCACCGACCATGTCCAGCGCCAACCGGCCCGCCGGTGGACCTGGACGAGGAGCACGACGGCGAGGGCCGCCGCGACCGGGACGTACTTGCTGCCCAGCCACGCCAGCACGACGATCGCCACGACCGTCCAGAGCGCATGGGGACGGCGCAGCCGAGGCACCGTCATCGCCGCGACCGCGACCAGGGTGGCCAGGGCCGCCGGCATCTCCGGATACACCTGCTGGGAGTACACCCCCAGCGGGGGCGAGGCGAACGCGATGGCCGAGCCGGTCGAGGCGACCCGATGCGGCACCCCCAGCCGCCGCACGGCCGTCCAGGCCAGCAGGGCGGCGCATGCCGCGGCGGTCAGCGCCAGCGCGACCTTGGCGCCCACCCAGCCGAACAGCCCCATCGGTACCGCGACCAGCACCGGCAGCAGCGGGTCGTGCGGTGAGATCTGCGAACCGTCCGGGAACGGCTCGGTCTGCACCGGCAGCTCGTCGGCGTGGAAGGCACGCCAGCGCTCGGTGGCGAGCTCGTCGGAGATGTCCAGGTCGCCGTCCTCGGCCAGCGACAGCGCCGAGAGCAGGTACTGCGGCTCGTCGACACCCGCGTTGTCGCCATACGTCGAGTGCACGCCGATGCCGAGCACCGCGGCGACGAACGCCACCGCGGCCGGCACCCACAGCCATGCGGACCGTCTCATCGGACACCGACCCCGGTGGGACAGAGCGCGTGTGCGACGAAGCGGCGTACGACGTCGTGCAGGTCGGTGTGCGGACGGAAGCCGGTCAGGGACTCGAACCGACGCGGGTCGGCCCAGGTGGCGGCCACCTCGTAGTCGGCGGCGGGCTCGACGTACGCCTCGACATCCAGGTCGAGCGCCGCACCCAGCGCATCGACGGCATCCCGGAGGGTGCGTGGGGTGCCGGAGCCGAGGTTGGTCACGCCGGTCGCCCCTGAGCGCAGCAGTGCGACCAGCCCGCGGGCCACCTCGCGCACGCAGGTGAAGTCGCGCGTGCGCTCCAGCGAGCCGAAGACGCGCAACGGCTCACCGGCCAGGGCCGACTCTGCCCAGCGGCTCAGGGCCATGTCGGGGCGTTGCCCCTCTCCGACGACGGTGAAGGGGCGGACGGTCAGCACGTGCCCTCCGGCGGCCGCCCGCTGGGCGCACACCTGCTCCGCACCCACCTTGCTGTGTGCATACCCACCCCTGGGGTGCAGCGCGTCCGTCTCGCGGCTGGCGCGGCCGAACCGCGCTCCGCCGTACACGCTCGACGACGAGGTGACCACGAGCGGGACGTCGCGCGGGACGAGCCCGGCGACGCGACGTGTGGCCTCGACGTTGTCGCGCTGCCGGCGACGGTCGATGCCGTGCGTCGCGTCGCGGACGCCGGAGCATCCGGCCAGGTGCACGACGGCCTCGCCGTCGCTGAGCGCGACCTCGACCAGCGGGTCGTCGTCGAGCAGGTCGGCGGTCAGCACGGTCACCCCATCGAGAGCCTCCTGGTGAAGGCGGTCGACGGCGACCACGTGCTGGCCGGCGTCGACCAGCTGCCGGGTGAGTGCGCGGCCGATGAACCCGGCCGCCCCCGTGACAACGACGGACACCCGCACCTCCGCTCGATTCAAGTAAGGTTAGCCTTAGCTGCATGGACGGTACCACCATCCGGCGGCTGGCACGCAGCGTCGGTCTCGTGCTGGGGCTCGCGCTCACCGTGGTCGCGGTGCCGTACCTCGTGCGTGCCGGCGACGTGGGCGTCCTTCGCACCGCGCTCGACCGGCTGCTCGGCGATCCCGTCGGGCTGCTGCTGGCCCTGCTCGCGTACGCCGGCGCGTTCGGGCTGCGCTCGTGGGCCTGGCGGCGGGTGCTGCCCGCGCTGTCCCGCGG
>JBOHDD010000003.1:0-4620 GCA_050699155.1 Nocardioidaceae bacterium | reverse complement strand
TCACGCTCGGCGAGCGGGTGCTCGCCGAGCTGCGGGAGGACTTCGTCGAGCAGGCACTGGCCCTGCCCGTCGGCGTGGTCGAGCGCGCCGGCACCGGTGACCTCCTCACCCGGACGTCGCGTGACGTCGACGCCCTCGGCTGGTCGGTGCGGTTCGCCGTACCCGAGACCATCATCGCGTTCGTCACGACGCTGTTCACCATCGTGGCGTGCCTGCTGGTGGGCCCGTGGGTGCTGATCCCGCTGCTGCTCGGCGTACCGACCCTGTGGGCGGGGACCCGGTGGTACCTGCGCCGCGCCAAGGCGGGGTACCTGCGGGAGAACGCGTCGTACGCCCAGATCAACGCGTCACTGGCCGAGACCGTCGACGGCGCTCGCACCGTCGAGGCGCTGCGGCTGCACGACGAGCGGGTACGCCGCATCGACGGCGACATCCGCGAGTCGTTCGAGGCCGAGAGCTACACCCTGTACCTGCGTACCGTCTGGTTTCCCACGATGGAGACGGGCTACCTGGTGCCGACGGTGGCCACGCTGCTGATCGGCGGCTGGCTGCACGCTGCGGGATACGCGTCGCTAGGCGACGTGACCGCGGCGACGCTGTACGTACAGCAGCTGATCGACCCGGTCGACCGGCTGATCTCCTGGCTGGACGAGCTGCAGGTCGGCGGTGCGTCGCTGGCGCGTCTGCTGGGCGTGGCCAAGGTGCCAGACGACCGGGCACCGACCGGTCGCGCACCTGCCGACGAGCAGATGGTCGCGCGTGACGTGCGGTTCTCCTACATCGACGGGCGCGACGTGCTGCACGGCGTACACCTGGTGGTGAGCCCGGGCGAGCGACTGGCCATGGTCGGGCCGCCGGGCGCGGGGAAGTCCACGCTCGGACGGCTGTTGGCCGGGATCCACCCGCCCCGCTCCGGTGCGGTCACGGTCGGTGGCGTCGGGCTCACCGAGCTGGCGCTGGACGACCTGCGCGGCCACGTGGCACTGGTGACCCAGGAGCACCACGTCTTCGTCGGCACCCTGCGCGACAACCTCGCGCTTGCGCTCGACGACGACGCGGACGGCGAGACGGCCGAGTCGCGGCTGCGTGCGGCGTTGCAGGCGGTCGACGCCTGGGACTGGGCCCGCGCACTGCCCGAGGGACTCGACACCCGCGTCGGTTCCGGTGGCCTGGCACTGTCACCCGCGCAGGCGCAGCAGGTGGCGCTCGCGCGCCTGGTGCTCGCCGACCCGCACACCCTGGTGCTGGACGAGGCGACCTCGTTGATCGACCCGCGAGCCGCGCGGCACCTGGAGAGGTCGCTGGCGGCCGTGCTCGAGGGTCGTACCGTGATCGCGATCGCCCACCGGCTGCACACCGCCCACGACGCCGACCGGGTGGCCGTGGTCGAGGACGGCGTGGTCAGCGAGATCGGCAGCCACGACGAGCTGGTCGAGGCCGGCGGCTCGTACGCCTCGCTGTGGGAGTCCTGGCACGGTGACGGCGACCGCGCCGGGCTCAGCTCGACGGGCTGAGCCCGGCGGGGTCGCCCGCGGGCCGGCCCTGCTAGGCGGCCGTCCTCTGCCGCCTCGCACCCGACGACAGGTGCACGGCGCTGGTCTCCATCCCCAGGATGGCGTCGAACGCCAGTCGGCCGGAGCCGATGAACAGCAGGCCGAGCAGCCCGGAGAGCAGCGCGACATCGAGCTCGGCGCCGGCGGCGTCGGACACGATGAAGCCGACGTCGACCTTGACCAGCCAGATCGCACCGATCATGTCCACGATCAGCGCGAGGGCGGCCAGCCGGGTGAACAGGCCGAGGATCAGCAGGACACCACCGACGCCTTCGGCGATGATCTGGACCCACGCCATGACCAGCGGCGCGGGTACGTTCAGCGAGTCGAGGGTGTCGGCCCAGTTGCTGACACCGCCGTCGAACTTCAGCCAGCCGTGCCACGCGAAGACCGATCCGATCCCGACCCTCATCAGCAACGGTCCGAGGTCGGCCGCACGACCGAACCCCGAGGAGCCAAGTGCTCTCATGTTCCCTCCCAGTCCGATGGACGTACCCCCCTGTCAACAGGATGCTCGGGATCCGCAACCCCGTCGCCCCACCCGGCCACATCGAGTGGCGCGAAATGGCTTGTTCGCGCCCGGCAAGTCGACCATTTTGCGCCACTCGACGGCGGCTACTCCCACTCGATGGTGCCTGGGGGCTTGCTGGTGACGTCGACGACCACCCGGTTGACCTCGCGGACCTCGTTGGTGATCCGGGTGGAGATGCGTTCGAGTACGTCGTAGGGCAGCCGGGCCCAGTCGGCGGTCATCGCGTCCTCGCTGGTCACCGGCCGCAGCACGATCGGATGGCCGTACGTCCGGCCGTCACCCTGCACCCCGACCGAGCGGACGTCGGCCAGCAGCACCACCGGGAACTGCCAGATGTCGCGGTCCAGGCCGGCCCTGGTCACCTCGTCCCGCGCGATGGCGTCGGCGTCGCGCAGCACCTCCAGCCGCTCGGGGGTGACGTCACCGATGATCCGGATCGCCAGACCCGGACCCGGGAACGGATGCCGCCAGACGATCTCCGCCGGCAGGCCGAGCTGCTCGCCCACCAGCCGCACCTCGTCCTTGAACAGCGTGCGCAGCGGCTCGATCAGCGTGAACTGCAGATCCTCGGGCAGGCCACCGACGTTGTGGTGCGACTTGATGTTGGAGGCGCCCTCCCCGCCGCCGGACTCGACGACGTCGGGATAGAGCGTGCCCTGCACCAGGAACTCCACCTGCTCCCCGTGCGCACCCGCGTCGGCGACGACCTTGCGCTCGGCCTCCTCGAACACCCGGATGAACTCCCGGCCGATGATCTTGCGCTTCTCCTCCGGGTCGTGCACGTCGGCAAGCGCGCCGAGGAACCGGTCTGAGGCCTCCACCACCTGCAGGTACACCCCGGTCGCCGCGACATAGTCGCGCTCGACCTGCTCGGGCTCTCCCTTGCGGAGCAGACCGTGGTCGACGAACACGCAGGTCAGCCGGTCACCGACGGCCCGCTGCACGAGCGCGGCCGCGACCGCCGAGTCGACCCCCCCGGACAGGCCGCAGATCACCCGCTTGTCACCGACCAGGGCCCTGATCTGCTCGACGGCCTCGTCCACGATGTTGACCATCGTCCAGGTCGGCCGGCAGCCGGCGATCTCCAGCAGGAAGTGCGACAACACCTGCTGACCGTGCTCGGTGTGCTGCACCTCGGGGTGCCACTGGACCCCGGCCAGCCCACGCTGCACGTCCTCGAAGGCCGCGACCGAGGCGCCCGCGGTCGACGCAAGGGTGCTGAAGCCCGACGGTGGCGCCGCGACCGCGTCACCGTGGCTCATCCACACCCGGTGCGCAGAGGGGAGGCCCGCCAGCAGGGTGCCGGCCTGGCTCACCGTCACCTCGGTGCGCCCGAACTCGGACAGACCGGTACGACGCACGTCGCCGTCGAGCGCCTTCGCCATCGCCTGGAAGCCGTAGCAGATCCCGAACACCGGGACGCCGGACTCGAACAGCTCCGGACCGACCTGCGGGGCCCCTGCGGCGTACACCGACTGCGGACCGCCGGAGAGCACGATCGCCTTCGGCTTCCTGGCCAGGATCTCGGCCACCGGCATCGTGTGCGGGACGATCTCGGAGTACACGCGCGCCTCGCGCACACGGCGGGCGATCAGCTGCGCGTACTGCGCACCGAAGTCGACGACGAGGACCAGATCGTGGGGTTCCGCGGTCACGAAGAGCCTTCCGCTGAGCGCCGGCGGGGTTGCGAGGCGAGTCTATCCACGCCCGCACAGCGGGCAGGATGCGGGGAAATTTCTGCCCAGACCCCCGTAACCCCACCCGTCAGGCCTCGTTGAGCCGGATGGGTCCGACCACCTGCTCCCTCCCCGGTCGGGCCCAGCCACGAGACCTCAGATGTCTCGGGGGACTCAGGGCCCGGCCACCTCCCTCCCGGTCGGGCCCTGAGTCGTCTCCAGGGTGGAAGCGGACGAAACGGACGCACCGCCGCGCCGTCTGCGGACACAACGTGGAAGGCGCCAGCGGCCTAGCCGACCCCCACGATCGGCAGCCGCAGGGCGCCGGGCGCATGCTCGGGCACCGACGGGTGCCGGGGCGCCACCGCGGGCAGGCGCGAGTACGCCGACCCCAGGCTCGGCCGCGGGTCCGCCTCTCCCTTGTTCGGCCAGTAGGCCGCCGCCCGCTCGGCCTGCGCGGTGATCGTCAGCGAGGGGTTCACCCCCAGGTTGGCGGAGATCGCCGACCCGTCCACCACATGCAGGCCGTCATTGCCGTAGACCCGGTGCCAGGGGTCGATCACCCCGGTCTCGGCCGAGTCCCCGATGGTGCACCCGCCGATGAAGTGCGCGGTCAGGGGGCGGTTGAACGGCTCCCCGATCGAGCCGCCCGCGGTGCCGCCGAGCACCCGCGCCATCCGGCGTACCGCCTCGTTGGCGACCGGGATCCAGGTCGGGTTGGGCGCGCCGTGACCCTGCCGGGAGGTGAGGTGCCGGCGACGGGTGACCGGGTTGCGCTTGGTGAAGGTCGTGATCGAGTTGTCCAGTGTCTGCATCACCAGCGCGACGACGGTGCGCTCGGACCAGTGCCGCAGGTCGT
>JBOHDD010000002.1:0-5760 GCA_050699155.1 Nocardioidaceae bacterium | reverse complement strand
CAGTCGGTCGGGCTGGCGGGATTTGAACCCACGACCCCTTGACCCCCAGTCAAGTGCGCTACCAAACTGCGCCACAGCCCGTGTCGCCCCCGACTCCGGCCGGTGAGCGGAGTGAACCATACCGCAGTGAATCAGGCGACTCGAAATCCGGTCAGCTCAGCTCCTCTTGTCCCGCTTCCGCGGACGGACCTGGATGCGGATCGGCGTACCGACGAAACCGAACTCCTCCCGCAGTCGGCGTTCCACGAACCGCAGGTACGACGCCTCCAGCGTTCCGGTGGTGAACAGGATGAGCTTCGGTGGCGCGGTCGAGGGCTGGGTGCCGAACAGGATGCGTGCCTGCCTGCCGCCACGGACCGGATGGGGGTGTTCGGCGACGAGCCTGCCGAGGAATGCATTGAGCGCCCCAGTCGGGACACGCGTGTCCCATCCTGCCAGCGCGTCGTCCAAGCGAGGCACCAGCTTGTCCACGTGCCACCCGGTGCGCGCGGTGATGTTGACCCGTGGCGCCCACTGCACGCGTACGAGATCGCGCTCGATCTCCCGGTCGAGGTAGTAGCGGCGCTCCTCGTCCAACAGATCCCACTTGTTGAACGCCACCACCACCGCGCGACCTGCCTCCTCAGCGGCGGAGATGATGCGCTGGTCCTGCTCACTCATCGGCTGGCTCGCGTCGATGACGATGACGGCGACCTCCGCCCGTTCGACAGCCGTCCGGGTGCGCAGGCTGGCGTAGTACTCGTGGCCGGAGGCCTCCTTGACCCGTCGGCGGATGCCGGCGGTGTCGACGAACCGCCAGGTCCGCCCCCCGAGCTGGACCAGTTCGTCGACGGGGTCCACGGTGGTGCCGGCGACCTCGTCGACGACGACACGCTCCTCCCCTGCCAGCCGGTTCAGCAGGCTCGACTTCCCGACGTTCGGCTTGCCGACGATCGCCACCCGGCGTGGGCCGCCGGGCTCCGCGGCTTGCTCGGGTGGCGCCTCCGGGAGAGCGTCCAGGACCGCGTCGAGCAGGTCCCCGCTGCCTCGCCCGTGCAGGCCCGAAACCGGGTGCGGCTCGCCCAGACCCAGGTTCCACAGTGCCGCGGCCTCGGACTCGCCGCGCTGGTCGTCGACCTTGTTGGCGGCCAGCACGATGGGCTTGCCCGACCGACGAAGCACGCGTACGACGAGCTCGTCGGTGTCGGTGATGCCGATGGTCGCGTCGACGACGAACATCACTGCGTCCGCGGCGTTCACCGCGACCTCCGCCTGAGCGGCGATGCGCTCAGCGAGCCCCTTGGCGTCGGGATCCCAGCCGCCGGTGTCGACGACGGTGAACTCACGGCCGTTCCACTCCGCGTCATAGGCGACCCGGTCGCGAGTCACCCCGGGGATGTCCTCCACGACGGCCTCGCGTCGCCCGAGGATGCGGTTCACCAGCGTTGACTTGCCGACATTGGGCCGGCCCACGACGGCGAGCACCGGAAGCGGCCCCTGTTCTGCGGCCACCTCGGCCTCGGTCAGCGCGTGGGCATGCTCCGTCAAGGGTTCGCTCTCGGCACTCACGAGGCCTGCTCCCCCGCCTCGGGGCCGACCTCCGGCCCGCGCCGGCCGTCGGCGTCGACCTCGACATCAGGGGGTACGCCGGGCAGTCGCTGACCGGTCATCAGCACGCTGTCGTGGACATGCCGGGCGAGCCCGATCCTCAGGTCCTCGGCCAGGTCGGACACCTCCGCGCGACGCCGCGGCCACGGAACGACCGGTGCCGCAGTCCGCAGCTCAGGGCCGAAGACGAGGTCGACGCGGCTGCTGCGCGGCGCAACGGAGTGCACCGAGGAGTCGAACGTGCGGGTGCCGAGCTGCGCGACGGGGATGACGACGGCACCTGTCACCATGGCGAAGTACGCCGCGCCGAGACGCGAATGCGCCACGTCGCCGCGTCCACGCGTGCCTTCGGGGTAGATCGCGACAACCCTGCCGTCGCGCAGGACCCGCAGGGTCTGCTTGATGGCGTAAGGGTCGATGCTGCTCCGCTCGATCGAGATCTGGCCCGCGGCACGGAGCACCTGCCCGGTGAAGCCCACGAACATCTCCCGCTTGACCAACGCGTGCACCGGCCTGGCGGCGAACGCGGTCAGCAACGGCCCGTCGAGGAGCCCGATGTGGTTGCAGGCCAGGATGACCGGTCCCGTGGTGGGTAGATGTTGCGAGCCGTGCACCCTGACGTCGTACCAGAGGCGCAGAGCGACCGCGGCCGTTCGCCTCACCGCCTGCAGGAAACGTGCCGGCGGCGCCTCGACGTACTCCGTCCGTGGCAGCTCCTCATGACCCACGGTGAGCCTCCGCAAGATCGACGATCGTGGAGATCGCCTCCTCCAGGGTCAGGTCGGTGCTGTCGACGACGACGGCATCCTCGGCCACGGCCAACGGCGAGGTGGCGCGCCCGGAGTCGATGGCGTCACGGCGGGCCAGGGCCCTCTGCGTCTCGGCGACGGTGGCAGAGCGACGGGCGTCCGTCCCACCGGTGAGCTCGGCGTGCCGCCGCGCGGCCCGGGCGACGGGGTCGGCGGTGAGGTATACCTTGACGGCCGCGTCGGGCCAGACGACCGAACCGATGTCCCTGCCCTCGACCACGATCCCCGTCTCGTCGTCGGACACGACCTCACGCTGCAGGGCCACCATCCGGGTTCGCACCTCCGGTACGGCGCTGACCGGGCTCACCGCGTGGGTGACCTCCTGCGTGCGGATCGCGGTTGCGACATCGACGTCGTCGACATGGATGGTCGGGGCCGACGGATCGGTGCCCGAGACGATGGTCAGCTTGCCGCAGTGTGCTGCCACCGCGCCGGCGTCATCGACGGGCACGTGGTGCTCGAGCATCCACCAGGCCACAGCGCGGTACATCGCCCCGGTGTCCAGGTAGCGCAGTCCGAGACGCCGGGCGACCCCCCGCGCCGTACTCGACTTGCCGACGCCGGAGGGTCCGTCGACCGCGACGACCAGGCTCGGGGCCGTTCTCCGATCTGCGTGCACGGTGCTCCATGGGTCATGTCCGTCGAATGGGGTGTAGCAGGCAAGATTACCGGTGGACCGACCAGCCCCGCAGTGCCAAGGCATCGGAGAGTCGTTCCCCCTCCGCCTCGCGCACCGAGAGCTCGACCAGCCCCGACGGCCTGCCCAGCACGTGGTCGATCCGCACGTCCTCGATGTTGACCCCCTCGGCCCCGCTGTCGGCGAACAGCCGCGCGAGCTCGCCCGGCTGGTCCAGGAGGAGGACGAAGACCGAGTCTACAGAGCGCACCGGCCCACCGTGCTTGCCCGGGATCGCCTGCGTCCCGACCACCCCACGCTCCAAGAGGCTCTCCAGCAGCGGGGTCGTCGAGCTGAGCTCACCGATGAAGCGGTCTAGGTCGGAGCGCACCTCGGACAGCAGGCGTGCCACCGCCGCCGCGTTGGCGCCGAGGATCTGCTGCCACAGGCCCGGGTCGCCGGCAGCGATGCGGGTGACGTCGCGGATACCCTGCCCACTCAGCTGCAGGTGCTCGGTGGGCGCGCCGTCGAGCCGGGCGGCCGCGAGCACGGCGAGGACGTGGGGTACGTGTGAGGTCCGCGCCACCGCCTCGTCGTGCTCCTGCGGGGTCATCACCACGGGTTCGGACCCGCACAGCCGTGCCAGCGTCGTCACGGTCTCGACGGCCGCCTCCTCAGCGGCGTCGTGCGGGGTGACCGCCCACACCCGGCCGTCGAAGAGGTCGGCGCTGGCCGCCAGTGGCCCGGACTGTTCGCTGCCCGCCATCGGGTGGCCGCCGACGTACCTCCTCGGGTCCAGTCCCAGCGCGGTGACGTCGGCGAGCGGCACCGTCTTGACGCTGCCCACGTCGGTGACCACTGCCCGCGGCCAATCGGCCAGGGCGTCGGCGACCACCGGTCCGACCTGGGCGGGTGGTACGGCGACGACCACCACACTGGGATCCTGGTCGGCGGGTCCGTCTTCGCCTGCGCCCAGACCGGCGGCGACCCGCGCGACCTCGGGGTCGCGGTCGCGCAGGTGCACGATGACGTCCCTGCGGCGCAGCGCCAGGCCGACCGAGGCTCCCAACAGGCCACTGCCGACCACGAGCACAGATCCGTCGAGGCTCGGCTCTGTGCTCATCGCTCTGCCGGCTCGTCCGGGATCGCGCGCACGTGGTTCAGGTCACGGCGCAGGGCCGCCGCACCGTGCAGGTAGACGTGGGTGATGTCCTCGCGCGAGCGGTCGGTGTCGACGTGGGCCATCACCCGCACGACCAGGGGCATCCCGCCCTCGATCTCCAGCTCGCGGCTGCACATCAATGGCACGTCGACCATCCCCAGCCGCCGGGCGGCGTAGGCGGGGTAGTCGGAGTGGATGTCGCCCGTGGCCGTGAACAGGATGCTGATCACGTCGTCGTTGTCGATCTGGTTGCACTCCATGATGAGCTGCACCAGCTCGGCGACGCGCTCGTACAGATGATCACGCTCGTCGCGTTCGAGCTGGGTCGCCCCACGCACCGCGCGCACACTCACGCTGTCCTCCTGACCTCGGACCGGGCCTTCTCCCCCAGAACCCTAAGGGTGCCGCGGCTCCGACGCCTCACATGCCCACGGCGTCCAGCAGCGTGCCCAGCTCGTCGACGCTCAGCTCGCGGTGCTGGCCGGGACGCAGCCGACCAAGACGGACCGGCCCGATGGCGGTCCTCGCGAGCCGCTGGACCGGGTGCCCGGCATGCGCGAGCAGGCGGCGTACGACGTGCTTGCGACCCTCGTGCAGCACCACCTCGACCATGGCACGGCGGCCACCCTTGTCCAGCACGCGGAACCCGTCCACCCTGACGGGTCCGTCGTCGAGCACCACCCCTGTCGTCAGGTCGCGCCCGAGCCTGGGTGTCACCGGGCCGCTCACCTGGGCGACATAGGTCTTCAGCACGCCGTACGACGGGTGCGCCATGCGGTGTGCGAACTCCCCGTCGTTGGTGAGCAGGATCAGACCCTCGGTGTCGGTGTCGAGGCGACCCACATGGAAGAGCCGCTCCGCGCGGTCCGACACGTGCTCGGCCAGAGTCGGACGGCCGTGCGGGTCCGACATCGTGCTGACGACGCCGCGCGGCTTGTTCAGCACGATGTAGACGTGGGCGCTGGCCGCCGGAATGCGCTTGCCGTCGACGCGGATCTGGGACTTCTCCGGGTCCACCCGTGCACCCAGTCGGGTGACGACCTCGCCGTCGACCTCCACCCGGCCCGCGCTCATCAGCTCCTCGCACGCCCTCCGGCTCGCGACGCCCGAGGCGGCCAGCACCTTCTGCAGCCGCTGGCCGGCCACCCCCGTCGTGCTGTCGTTCATGAGGCGGTGGACTCACCCTCTACGGACGCGCCATGGTCCAGGTCGTCCTCGATGTCGGTCATCTCGGGCAGCAACGGTGCCAGGTCAGGCAGCTCGTCCAGGCCCTTCAGCCCCAGGCGGTCGAGGAAGTACGTCGTCGTGCGGTAGAGCACAGCGCCAGTCTCGCCGTCGTGCCCGGACTCCTCAACCAGGCCCCGGGTCACCAGGGTGCGTATCACCCCGTCGACGTTCACGCCGCGGATCGCGGACACCCGCGCCCGGCTCACCGGCTGCTTGTAGGCGACGACGGCAAGGGTCTCCAGTGCGGCCTGGGTCAGCCGGGCCTGCTGTCCGTCGACCACGAACCTCTCCACCACCGAAGCGAACGCGTCGCGGGTGTAGAAGCGCCATCCGCCGGCGAGCTCACGCAGGTCGAACCC
>JBOHDD010000001.1:0-3041 GCA_050699155.1 Nocardioidaceae bacterium | reverse complement strand
GGATCTTGGAGATCGACAGCGCGGCCGTTCCGGCGACCCACGCGGGCGGCAGGAAGCCGAACCACAGCAGGCCACGGCCGGCGGCCTCGAACGCCCGCTGTGCCTTGACGACGTTGTAGATGTAGGTGCGGTCCTCGTCGCCGAGGTCTGCGATCACGCGGCGACGGATCGCGTCGAGCTCGTCGCCGAAGGCCTCGAGCTGCTCGGGTGTCATCTCGGGGATCTTGCTGGTCATGTCAGGTTCCTCTCGTTCCGGGAGCGGCTCACAGGTCGACGACACAGTCGCCGACCGGGGCGCTCACACAGATCTGGATACGCTCGTCGGGGAGCGAGGACTCTGCGCCGTTGACCACGTTGCGCACGGTGCCCTCACTCTTGGTGGTGGTGCAGGTCTTGCAGATGCCCATGCGGCAGCCGTACGCCGGTGACAGGCCGGCACCCTCGGCCTGCTCGAGCAGGGTCTGGCCGGTGTTCGGGCCATGTGCACCGCTGCGTCGGAAGGCCACGACTCCCTCGGCGGCCGCGTCGACACCCACCGCGGGTGTCTTGAAGAGCTCGACGTGGAGTCGCTGGCCGGCGCCCGCCTCGTCGTACACCTGTCGCACCTGCTCGACCAGGCCGCTGGGGCCGCAGACGAAGGTCGGGACCTCGGTGTGGTCCGGAGCCACGATGTCGAGGTGCTCGCGACGGAAGCGCCCCGCCAGCGGGCCGGCAGCGTGGCCGCGGGTGAGCACCGTGACCACGTCGACGAAGTCGAAGGCGGCCGAGATGTCGCTCAGCTCTCCGCCGAAGATCACGTCCTCGTCCGTCCTCGCATAGTGCAGGAAGGTGACCGAGCCGGCGTACCGCTCGTTGCACAGGGTCCGCAGCATGGACATCAACGGTGTGATGCCACTGCCGGCGCTGATCATCAGCATCCGCGGCGGTCGCGGGTGGGGGAGGGTGAAGTCCCCCTCGGCCTGGGACAGGTGTACGACGGTCCGAACCGTCGCCTCGCTGGCCAGGTACCGCGACACGAACCCCTGCTCGTGCGCCTTGACCGTGATCGTGACCAGACCGTCGCGGCGGTGTGCGGGGCTGGACAGGGAGAAGCACCGGGTGTGGCGTACACCGTCGACCACCACCCCGACCTGGACGTGCTGTCCGGCCACGGAGCCCCGCCAGCTGCCGGTCGGTCGCAGGGTGAGGGTGGCGACCCCGGGTGCCTCGCGATGGATGCGGACGACCCGGGCGCGGACCTCGTGCACGGACCACATCGGGTTGACGAGCTCGAGATAGCGGTCGACGCCGTGCGGCGTGGTCAGGGTGTCCACGACCGCGGAGCCGAGGAGCCTGCGGCCCAGTCCCATGCTGCCTCCGGTAGTTGAGTGCACATACGTACACTCAGATAGGCTGGCAACATACCGGTGGTATGGTCAAGCCCGCCGCGATGTGACCTCGCCCACCGGACCCGTAGGCTTCCTCGCCGTGGAGACAGCGCCGATGACGCAGACCCGTCGCGAGCGCAAGGAGCGCACCCGCCAGGCGATCCTGGACGCGGCGCTGCGGCTGCTCGAGGACGAGGGGTTCGGGCGCCTCAGCCTTCGCCAGGTAACCCGTGAGGTGGGCATCGTGCCGACCGCGTTCTACCGCCACTTCGCCAGCCTCGACGAGCTCGGCCTGACCTTGGTCGACGAGTCGTTCTCGACGCTGCGGGAGATGATCCGGTCAGCGCGTCAGGACCTCGCCGCCTACGACAGCGTCATCCGACGGTCCGTCCAGGTGCTGGTCGACCACGTGCACGCCCACCGGGCGCACTTCGCCTTCATCGCTCGTGAGCGGTTCGCCGGTCACGGTCCGGTCCATCGGGCGATCCGGCACGAGCTCGAGCTGTTCTCCCGCGAGCTGGCCAACGACCTGTCGCAGCTGCCCGCGCTCAGCACCTGGAGCCGGGAGGATCTCGGGATGCTGTCGGACCTGATCGTCAGCTCGATGGTCTCGACCGCCGAGGCGATCCTGGACGCACCGGCCGACCACCCCGAGGTGGAGGAGCAGATCGTGCGCAACGCCCGCAAGCAGCTCCGGGTGATCGTGGTCGGGATCTCGGGGTGGCGGCCCCAGTGAAGCTAGCGGACGCGCAGGACCAGGCGTGACGCGGCGACTCTGCCGACCGCGCCGAGCAGGCTCCGCCGACGCGTCCACGCCGGTAGCGGGTCTGCCCCACGGTCTGGGTCGCGGCTGGTGGTGAGCCAGGCCGGTTCGTCGGTGTCCAGAGCGAAGGCCGTGCGTACGAACCGACGCACGAGCTCGTCCCAGTCGCCGTGGCGTTGCAGCAGTCCGTGGGCTGCACCCTCGGCGGTGTAGAAGGCGACGGGTACGCCGGACCGCCGTACCCGTGATGCGAACGCTGCGGTCAGGCTGGGGTCGGTGATGGTGTCCTCGTCACCGTGGGCCAGGACGACGGTGCATGCTGTGAGGTCGGCGACCGGCTCGCCCGCGGGCAGCCACGGTGCGAGCGCGAGTACGCCGGTGACGCGGGGCTGGTCGGCGGCGGCCATCACGGCACGCCCGCCCATCGAGTGCCCGACGAGAGCGACCCGCTCGATCCGGGGCGGCACGTCCGTCAGCACCCGGAGGAGGTCGGCGGCGGCATCGGCCCGGCTGCCGTTCCAGCCGCGGTAGCGGTAGCGGAGCAGACCGACCTGTGCCTGCGGTGCCGCTCGTCCGGCGGCGGCGGCGAACGGCCACATCCGCAGGATCGCGTGCCGCCAGTCGTGCGGCTCGTCGAGGGAGTGCTCCTGGCCACCGTGCGCAATGACGACGAGGTCACGCGCGCCTACCGGATCGGCGACGAGGTCCAGGCGTGCGTGGCTCACCCGCGACATTCCATCAGACCCGTGCAAGGCGGCTGGAGCGGGAATATCGCGGTGGCGTAGGGCGCTGAACGGGGCAGTACGCGCCGACAGGTACAGAGGAGCTCGCGCATGGCCACCGTGACCGCGACTGCGGACAACTTCCAGCAGACCGTGACAGACAACCAGATCGTGCTGGTCGACTTCTGG